>JAILIR010000052.1 GCA_024695185.1 bacterium
ATATTTCTATAGATGGGCCTACATCTATGATTTATATAATTTCTTTATGATTTGTATATCTGTATTTTTACTAATAATGACTTATTTATTTGCTTTTGTTAGAGTTAGTGGCCCAAGTATGAAGCCAACATATAAAAGCGGTGATATACTTGCATGTAGGTCTATTGGCTATAAACCTAAAAATAATGATCCAGTTATCGTATATATGAAAGAAATCACAGGTAAAAATGAACTATATGTTAAAAGAATAGTAGGAGTACCTGGTGATGTTATAATTTTTGATGAAGAATTAAAAACTATTAGTGTAAATGGAGAGATAGTAGAAAAGGAATGCGGATATTGGTATTATCTAGCATGGAATAATTATTCAAATACTCTTACTCTTGGTGAAAAGGAATACTTTATTATGGGAGATAATAGAGGAGATTCAACTGATAGTAGAAAGTTTGGACCTGTAAAAAGAAGTGATATCGCAGGTAAGGTATTATTTGATTTCTTCTTCTGGAGGTAGTTATGTTACTTAAAAATATCGATAAATTACATACTACTGATTTAGGAGTAATTAGAATAAAAAAGAACTTAAAAATAGAATGTAATGATGTAGTAGAATATTTAAAAGAAAAAGTATTAAAAAAAGATGCTTATATTTATAAGAAGGGTAAGAATTATTATGTTGAAATTGATAATATAATAATTACTATTAACTCTTATAATTATTCAATTATTACAGCACATATAAAGTAAGGAGGTGTATTTATGGGCGATGTAGGAAATATTAACTGGTTTCCAGGGCACATGCAAAAGGCTAAAAGAGAAATGCAAGAAAAAATAAAACTAGTAAATATTATTTATTTGGTTTTAGATGCTAGAATACCTAAATCATCATTTAATCCGTTAATTAAAGAAATCGCTTCAAATAGACCTATTTTATTACTTTTAAATAAAGCTGATTTAGCTGATAAGGCCGAAACCGCAAAGTGGATGAACTATTATAAAGACGCTGGTTATTACTGCTTAGATATAGATGCTATTACAGGTTATAACATGAAAAAAATAGTTCCTTATACTTATGAAATACTTAAAGATAAAATAGATAAGAATAAAGAGCGTGGTATTAAGCTATCTATGAAAGCTATGATTACTGGTATCCCTAATGTAGGTAAATCAACTATCATTAATACTCTTGTGAAAAAGAAAATGACAATTACTGGTGATAAGCCTGGTGTAACTAAAAACCAACAATGGGTTAAGCTAGATAGTAACTTAGATTTACTTGATACTCCAGGAGTACTATGGCCAAAATTAGAAGAAAATGGAATTAATCTTGCTTTAATGGGTGCCATTAAAGATGATATTATGCCTATTGATGAAGTTGTTCATTTTGGCTTTGATTTTATGAATAAATATTATCAAAAATCTTTCTATGAAAGATATAATATTGATTCTATTAATAATATAAATGATTATTATGACAAAATAGCTAAAGCTAGAGGATGTAAAAATGATGATTATGAAAAAATAAATAATATCTTTTTACACGATATTAGACATGAAAAGTTAGGACGTGTTACTGTTGATAGACTTACTAGCATATGAGAAAGAATTGTATAAGGAAGGCTATGAATTAATTTGTGGTACTGATGAGGCTGGGCGTGGTCCTTTAGCTGGACCTGTAGTAGCCGCAGCCGTAATTCTTCCTAAAAATATGATCATTGATGGTGTTAATGATAGTAAACAACTTACAGAAAAGAAAAGAGAAGAATTATTTGATGTAATATATGAAAAAGCTTTGGCTGTTGGTGTAGCTTTTGTTGATAATAAAAAAATAGATGAAATAAACATATTAGAAGCTAGTAGGCTTGCTATGATGGAGGCTATTAAAAAACTTAAAATAAAACCTGATTATGTTATTAGTGATGCTATGAAGATGAATATAGATGTTCCTGTTAAACCAATCATTAAAGGAGATGCTTTATCTATATCGATAGCCGCAGCATCAATTATCGCCAAAGTCACAAGGGATAGATTCATGGATGAAATGGATTTAAAGTATCCAAATTATGGTTTTAAACGCCATAAGGGCTATCCTACCAAGGATCATATAGAAGCTATAAAAAAATATGGTATAACTGAAATTCATAGAATTACATTTAAGCCAATTAAAACAATGTTAGTAGAACAATTAGAGTTCGATTTTGACGAAAAATAGTTAAAAATTTTTCAAAAAATTTCCTTATTTTATTTAAAATAAGGTTTTTTTATTGGCTAAAATCGTTATTGACAAACAAATAAGTGCTATTTATAATAAATAAGGAAAAAGGGTGAAGCTTATGAAAAAAATATTAATCGTAGAATCCCCTTCAAAAGCAAAAACTATTGAAGGATATTTAAAAAATGAATATCAAGTATTATCATCTGTAGGTCATATTAGAGACTTATCAACTAAAGGTAAGAAGGGTTTAGGTGTAGATATCGAAAACGGATTTAAGCCAATTTACACTATTATACCTGAAAAAACGAAGACAGTTGCTGAGTTAAAAGCTAAGTGTGAAGGTAATAAAGTATACCTTGCAACCGACCCTGACCGTGAAGGAGAAGCTATAAGCTGGCATTTAGCTCAAGTATTAGGCCTAGATTTAAATGAAGATAATAGAGTAGTTTTTAATGAAATCACAGAAAATGCAATAGTTAATGCACTTAAAAATCCTAGAAAGATAGATATGGAATTAACTGAAAGCCAAGAAACTAGAAGAATATTAGATAGAATAATTGGCTTTGAGCTTTCTGGATTAATGAAATCAAAAATTAAAAGTGAATCTGCAGGACGTGTACAAAGTGTTGCTTTAAAACTAATCGTTGATAGAGAAAAAGAAATCAATGCTTTTATACCTGAAGAGTATTATACAATTGATGCTGATTTTGGTAAAACAAAAATTCAAGCATCTGAATATAATGGAGTTAAGTTAAGTATTAAGAGTGAAGAAGAATGTAATAAGTATTTAAATATGTTAACTGATGATTATCTTGTAACTAATGTTGATGTTAAAGAGACTAAAAGAGAATCAAAACCACCTTACATCACTTCAACACTTCAACAAGATGCTTCAAGCAAGCTAAACTTTGATTCAACTAAAACTATGAGAATAGCTCAAGTTTTATATGAAGGAAAAGAAGTAAACGGCAAGTTAAAGGGATTAATCACTTATATGCGTACCGATTCAGACAGACTTTCTGATGGCTTTGTAAAGGATGCATATAAGTATATTGAAGCTACTTATGGAAAAGAATATATTGGCAATAAAAAGCATAAAAATGTAGCACTATCTCAAGATGCTCATGAAGCTATTAGACCAACATATATTACTAATACACCTGATGTATTAAAGGATTATTTAACTACTGATGAATATAAGCTTTATCAATTAATATATAATAGAGCATTAGCTAGTTTAATGGCTCCTATGAGCTTAGAAGTAACAAGCATCATATTAAATAATAATGGCTTAATCTTTAAAGCTAAAGGTGAAAAAGAATTATTTGATGGTTTCACAAAAGTACTTGGAACACAAAAGCTTGAATATCTACCACAAATTAAAAAAGGTGATATCCTTCATGCTAAAGAAGTTAGTGGTGTAAAGCACTTTACACAAGCTCCAGCTAGATATACTGAAGCTACATTAATTAAAGAAATGGAAGAAAAAGGTATTGGTAGACCTTCAACTTATGCTGAAACTATTAGAAAGAATAAATCTAAGAAGTATATTAAAACAGAAAAGCGTCAAATTGAACCTACTGATAAAGGGACTCTAACTATTAATAAGCTAGATGAATACTTCCCATCAATTATCAATGTTGAATTTACAGCTAATATGGAACATGATTTGGATAGAGTAGCTCAAAGTGAAGTATCTGGTGAAAAGATCATTAGTGATTTCTATCCTGAATTCGAAGAAAAAATAGCTTATGCTAAGAAGAATATGGATACAGTAGTTCCTACAACTGGTAATTTCTGTCCTATATGTGGAAGCCCACTAGTAATGCGTAAGAGCAAGTACGGTGAATTTGAAGCATGTAGTGCTTATCCAAAGTGTAAGTTCGTTGTAACTAATGAAATGACTACAACAAAAGAAATAGATGATATGGAATGTCCATTATGTAAAAAAGGACAAATAGTTGTTAGAATAAGTAAAAAGGGTAAAACAAAAGGTAAAGAATTCTATGCTTGTAATAATTACCCTAAATGTACATTTACATCACAATTTAAACCTACTGGAGATTTATGCCCAATATGTGGTAAGCCACTAGTAATAGATGACAATAATGAAGTTATCTGTTCTAATGCTAATTGTGGTAAGCTAGAAGAAGTGTTAACTTGTCCTGAATGCCATACAGGAACATTAATACTAAGAACTGCTAAAAAGGGCTCTAAATCGGGAAATTCATTCTATGGATGTAGTAATTATCCTAAGTGTAAATTTGTTAGTCAATATAAGCCAACGAACTTAACTTGTCCAAAATGTGGTAAGGTATTATATGATGTAGATGGCGAATATAAATGCCTAAATAAGGATTGTAAATAGCTTGATTAATTCAAGCTATTTTTATTTATTGACAAAAGGTTAACTTTAGGTTAAAATTATAATCGTATTATTTATAATAATAAAGGATTAGGGGGTGAGGTAATATGGGTGAAAAGTTTGAATACGTTATTGATGAAGAATCTACTATTAAAACAATAGATGAAGAAGAATCTAAAAAACAAGGTAAGATCGTCTATAAAGAAACTAAACTTGGTAATAATATTCCTATTCATATTGGTAGTGATAGTTATAGCCAAAAGGAACTATTCACTCCATTTATATATTACTTTATTGCTCTATTTCTTTTTTTTAATATTGCTGCATACATTGCTTCAGATTTAGTATCTAAAGGGAATGATTTGGGAGGCTTCCTATCATCAATTGGTTTTACTATAGGATATGCACTTATATTAATACTAGTATCAAAATATGGATTTAAAAAAGAAAACTATGGATCATTTATTAGTAAAAGCTGTAAAGTGGTAGGAGCTAATGGATTAGTAATATTCTTATTCTTAGCAACCTTTATGATTTATCCGTTATATAGTAATAGTGATTTAACGGTTAAATATCTTATGAAAAAAGCATCCCTATTTTATATTATTTTTATGTTAGATGTATCATTACAAGTGTTAATGGTTTATCTAAAAGAAAAATATTCAGAGCATAAAAGATTAATTAATATTATTCTTTTTGCTTTCCAAGAAATATCTATATTATGCTATTTATCGGTTATTATACCAATTATGTTTGATAAAAATATTTATATATTTATAGCCTTTATGGTTGCTATTTTAATTACTCTTATCTTATGCTTAACAAATTACTTAGTTGTTAAAACTATAAGTATAAGTCATAAGAAGGATAATAGGAAATATTATTTAGTTTTTGAAGATGAAAGACTTGCATATGGTTTATTTGCACTACTTATTTTATTTTACTTAATTAGTTTTATTCCAAACCTATGTTTTGTCTTATTTGATATATTGTAGTGAGGATAAAATTATGGAATATAATAAAAAAATAGATGTAGAAGAGTCTAAAAAACAAGGCACAATGGTCTATGTTGATAAAGGTGAAGAAGATGTAATTTATAATGATGAGGCTTATGATGATGAGGGGGAAATTTATTCTAAGAATATGAGACTTACTCTTTTTGTAATTGCCCAAGTTCTTTTCTTCCCTATTATTTGTTATGTGTCTATGGCACTAATGAATTCAGGTAAAAATGAAAGTTCTTTAATTTCATATATTGTTTTATCTTTTTTGTATGCTATAGCTTTAATAGTATGTTCAAAGTTTCTATTTAGTGAATATACTTATGGCACCTTAATTAAAAGGAGTACACTAGTTTGTGGTGGTCAAAGCTTAGTACTAATGTTATTTATGATTTTATTTTTAGTATATCCAATGGTTAGTGATGTAGTCTATTCTGAAAATGAAGCTATTAGGATAACTATTCTTTATACAATAACTTATGTATTTGATAATTTATTACAAATATTACTTGTTTATGTAGAATTAAAAGATAAGCTAAAAGAGAAGATAATTTCATTGATTATGCTTATAACTCAGTGCATTACTATGTGGGTTTATGCGATTATTATTGTACCTTCTATATTAAAGAGTAATAACGACAGATTAATTGCTTATGGAGCCATTTTTTGGTTCTCTATTATAATGGGTATTAATAACTATTTAATATATAAATTATACAAAAAGAATAAAGCAAAAGGACCTAAAGTAATTGTATATAATTCTAGATTAGAGAAAGAAAGACAAATAAAAAGAGAACAAGAAAGACAATACAGAAGAGCGCACAAAAAAGAATTAATAGTAAGTGCTATAGCAATAGGTTTTATAATACTATTTTGGGTTATTGCCTTTATTGTTATTTTGAATTCATAGGATGTGATTAAATGGATAACTGGAAATATGATGAAGAAGAAGAAATTGAAGAAGAAAAAAAAGAAGTAGATTATGATAAATTCATGCCAGATAAATATTTTTTAAGAAATATAGGTTTAGGCAAAGGGTTAGCTGTTTCTATGGCTCTATTATTTGGACCTACAGTAATAGCTTTAACATTTATTGATATTCTTGCGGTTAAAAATTATGCTTTAGCTATAACTGGATGTATATTACTTTTAGGTATATTTATATTTATTGCATATATAAACTATGAAATGGGTATAAGATATGAAAAACATGGTGGTAGAGCAATAATATCAAAACCAGCTTGTGAATGTATATTTTCTATGACAAAGCTAACTATATTTTTGCTTGTATGTACAATAGTTCCTATATACATAACTAAAATAGAACTTACAACGGAAAACACTTCAGGTATAATTGCGAGTTTTGTTATAATTTATTATGTTGATGTTATAATCACAAAAATACTAAGACATTTTAAAAAATCAAATGCTAATAATGATAAAAGCTATCATATTCTTGCTATAATTGAGCTTATATTTTGTATAATTACAATCTTAGGTTATGGTTTAGTTATTTTACCACTTGCTCCAAATAATCATGTATATGAAATAATTATTTATATAGGATTTGTAATCCTATTA
>JAILIR010000061.1 GCA_024695185.1 bacterium
CAGAAGCAAAGTATTTTTTAGAAAACTACCTAAATACAGAATTAGCTATGAATAATACAACAACAGGTAAATTCCAAGTTGAATATTTTGACTCATCAAATAATACATTGATACAAGTAGCAGATGTTTTTGCTAATTTATACTATTCACACTTACAAACAAACGGATATGAAGAAGAATTAAAAGAATTAGAAGAACAGAATATACTTAAAATGATATTTGAATTTCCTAAATAGATATCATTGACATTATTTTGATGTTATGTTATGATAAATATATCAACAGTAAGTCCTATTTAAGTGCCATCTTCTAGGTAAGCGTCATGTGTTGACGTCACTGGTAGGCTATTGATATTAATAAGTGAAGTAGATCAATCGATAGATTGGTCTTTTTTACTGCATTTTTATAGAAAAGTATGAATAAATCTATGGAAAATAAAAAAGGCTCTATGTCAAGTGTTGGGGTGTGATTTTTTCAATCACGCTTCATCACTAGCATAGGAGCTATTTTTATTTTTTATAATTAAATACTCATTTTTGGGTATAGCAAATAAACCCACCTCAAATATCTGTGTTTTTTATATGTTTTATTATGATAAATGTAAAATTCTAGTTCTAAGGTGTGTAAAGTTTTTTATACCATAAGAGACACGTTTTAGAACTTTTATTTTATTATTAAAACCTTCTGTAATAGCGTTACTATAATTATATCTATAAGCATTAAGTATTCCTTTTGACCACCTTCTATATGTTTTAGCAAGAGTTTCGAGTTCAGGAATACCACAAGACTCTGCTGTTTTTATCCATTCAAAAAATTCTTTTCGAACAATAGAAAAATTTTTCATGTATTTGAATTTATCAAACCATTCTTTAAGGTAGTGTATAGTTCTTAAATCATCATTGTAAAGGAGCATAAGATCACAACGTTCTTTATCTGCTTTAGATAATAATCTATAAGGTTTATGTATAATTGATTTAGAACGCTTATAATACTTTCTAATATCACAAGGCATAGTCTTTTGAAGTCTTTTTCTAACATTATCAATAGCCCAAGTAAGCTGTCTGCGAAAATGATATTTATCGATAATAATCTCAGCATTAGGAAAATAAACTTTTGCAATATCAACATAAGGTTGCCACATATCACAGATAAAATACTTAACTCTAAGACGCTGTTTACGACTAATAGAGGAAAAATAAGAGCTAAGTTGAGCGTTAGTTCTATTAGGTAGGATATCTAATATTGTATGGTTATTAGGCTCAACTAAAATACATTGATATTTTCCTTCTGAAGTATTACCTTTAAATTCATCAATAGCAATAGCATTATTTAATGAATAGCTAGAAAAACTAATAGTATCAAGTAAACGTAAAATAGTTGAAGTAGAAATATTAAGTTCCTTTGAAATATGTTTAATAGAAACATTTTCACTTAAAAGATTAATGATAATAAAACTCAATCTAACAGTACGTTGCTGATATCTAGCTAAAAAGTCATAATGTTCAGAAAAACGTTTCTTACAATTAGGACAAACATATCTACGCTTGCGTAAAACAAGAAAACAATTCTTAAATTGAAAAGGAATGTCCTTAATTTTTTGAGTACGATAGTCATGAATACGAGAAGTAGGTGTTTTACAACAAGGACAAATATGCTCCTTTGGAGTGGTTTCAATGTAAATATAAACGTTATTATCTTCAATATTAATATTAGTAATATTAACCTCTTTTAATTCTAACAATTCTTTGATATAATAGAATTGGTTTTTTGGCATATGTGCGGTTCCTCCTTTTAATGAATTTGGGATAACGAAGTGGGGATCGTATATATGCTATTTTAATATAAAAATAAAAATGTTGGAATGTTTTTTTGTAACACCCCAACATTTATTATAGAACCGATTTCTAGGATATTTGGTCTTTTTTATATTGTAAATTATGCTTTTGATATCTTTTTATCAGCTCTTTCATATAGTATCTTCAATATCAACACCTATACTATTAAAGCTACTATATGAAAGAGCTGATAAAAAGATA
>JAILIR010000115.1 GCA_024695185.1 bacterium
GAATCAATAGACAATTACATATATTATTACAACAACAAAAGAATCAAGTTAAAATTAAAAGGACTGAGTCCTGTGCAATACAGGATTCAATCCTCTAATCAGTCTTTTTATTAATTTGTCTAACTTTTTGGGTTCACTTCATATTTAATTCCCTTTTTTCTTTATATTAATTCTTTGTTGGCGTATAATAATAGTGTATTTAAACAAAGGAGAGATAAATATGAAAAAAATAAAAATTGGTTTTTTTGTTGGATCTCTTTTATTAGGCTTATCTTTAGTTGGTTGTAGTAAGAAGACTACAAAGAATACTACAACAGCAAAATCTAATACAACAACTAAAACTAATACAACAACAAAAAATACAACTACAACTAAAAAAGTTGAAAAAGTAAATGTAATATTTGATTCAAATGGTGGAAGTCCAGTTGATAGTCAAAGTATTGAAAAAGGAACATATGTCACTAAGCCAAATGATCCAACAAAAGATGGATGCACATTTAGTGGTTGGTATTATGAAGGTGAAGAATGGAATTTTAGTTCTTCTAAAGTAATGGACAATATTACACTAACTGCAAAGTGGAAATCTTATGTAAGAGATGGCAATAAAATTTATTTTGGTTACTATCCTCAAACATTAGAAAGTGATGATGAGATAAATGCAATTTTAAATTCTACTGTTGGAACACCAGAAGATGGTGTAGAAGGATATACTTGGATTGATTATGGATATCCAGCTAAAAATATGGCAACAGTTGGTATGTATTATATTGACTTAGATACTGATGGTGATGATAAATTTGATTATAGAGGGGTATATTATATAAATTATAGACCTAATTGCTATAATTTAGAGTCACAGGCTAAGTATACAACTCAAGATGATTATGGTTATTTACCACAAACAACATACTGGTTTAAGTATGAAGCTGTTGAATGGTTTATTTTATACGAAGAGAATAACGAGGCACTTGTAATTTCAAATTTAATATTAGATGCTCAAGATTATTATCCATCTGAAAGCCAATATGAATTTGACCATAATAACGGCAAGGGATACGCAAATAATTATGAATTATCTAATATAAGAAAATGGTTAAATGATAATTTCTATAATTGTGCATTTGGCGATTTACAAAAAGAATTAATAAAAAATATTACTGTAGATAACAGTGGAACATCATCAAATGTTTCAGAAAACCCATATGCTAGTAATGATACAGATGATAATGTATTCTTATTATCTGTTAGTGAATTTGATACTTATTTTACTGGAGATATGAAACAATCAGCAAAAGCAGTTGGAACTGATTATGCAAAATCACAGGGGCTATATCGTTTCCCTTGGGATGGTGAAGAATATGCAGAATATAAAGATAAATCAAGTTGGCGTCTTCGTACACCAATTGCTAATGAGGCATTCCGTGCAGAAGCAATTAGTTCATTTGGTTACTATGAAAATGGGTATGCCGATTCTGCTAACGTGGGTATTCGTCCATCTATAGTTATAAAATTATAAAATAAGGGTTATTCCCTTATTTTTTAATATTTCTTTTACATTCCTGGTGTAGTGTGTTATAATAAGATTTGTTAGGGGTCTTACTATGAAAAAGAAAGATAAAAAAGAATTAGCAAAAAAAGAAGAAGAAAAAGAAAAAGACTTAGAAGATATCTCTAAATTATTTGAAGATATCGTTAATGGTGATAAAACAGAAGAAAACCTAGAAGAATTTATAAGTGGATTAGATAGTAAAATAAAAAAGAAAAACAATAATAATGCTGTGGCATATATTTTTGGTATTCTAGTACATAGAAATATCTTCATCCATTTATTAATAACTTTAGTATTAAATTATGCGCTTATATTTGCGATGCAAGGATTTTTTAAATTAGTTATTTATGAACATTTATATACTCTTGCGATTGCGGTATTAATATTTACTGTTGCCGAATTTATTGTTAAAGTATTATTTGTAAGATTTTTCTTAAGGTTAATATTATCAACGATGGGATTAATATTTGTAGTGTTACAAATACTATATTTTGAGTTAATGTATTACTTTCTACCTGACTTTAATTTTGAAAGTCAAGTTAATCTAATCGTATTTGTTTTAATGTTTGCCTTATTCAGATATATCATTACAAGAGTCGCTCATAGATATGTAGCATCATTAAAGAAAGGTGATTAAAAATGTCTTTAGTAAAAGAATATCCGGATTCTTATTTAGCATGCGGAATCCAAATTGGTGGATTTACAATTAAATTTTATGCCTTATGTATTTTACTAGGTATGATTATCGCAATTGTACTAGGTATTAGAGAAGCTAAGAAGCTTAAGATTAATACAGATGACATTTTTAATGGTGCTGTCTTTGGTATTATTTTAGGTATACTAGGTGCTAGATTATATTATGTAATATTTGAATGGGATACATATAAGAATAGTCCAGCTGAAATATTTGCGATATGGAATGGTGGACTTGCGATACATGGTGGTATTATAGTAGCCTTTATATTTGCTTTCTTCTATTGTAGAAAAAAGAAGATAAGTCTACTTGCGGTACTAGATATGTTAGTAATTGGTTTATTAATTGGTCAAACATGTGGTAGATGGGGCAACTTCTTTAACCAAGAGGCACATGGTGGAGCAACTACTCTAGAATTCTTACAATCACTACATTTACCTCCATTTATTGTTAAACAAATGTGTATAGAAGGAGTTTATTATCATCCAACCTTCTTATATGAATCATTATGGAATTTAGCAGCGATTATTGCTCTATTAATCCTAAGAAGAACAAGAACACTACGCTTAGGTGATCAAGCTGGGATTTACTTAATTTGGTATGGTATTGGTAGATTTTGGATTGAAGGAATGCGTACAGATTCACTAATGATAGGTAATATTAAACAAAATCAATTAATATCTATTGTTTTAATTGTTTTAGGTATAGCTTACTTAATATTTAAGTATGTTAAGATTAAACCTGATTATTATATCTATTATATTGATGTTCCATTTGAACCAGTAATAGATAAAAAGATGAATGAACGCTTAATTAGGCGCGATGAAAGAATAGCTTTAGAATTAGCTTTAAATAATGGTGAAGAAATAGAAGTTATAGAAGAAAAACCAAAAGAAATTGAGGAAGTTAAAGAAGAGGTTTATGAGGTTCCTGAAGAATTAAGTAAGGATGCTCCATTTAGAAGATCTAAATATGTTGTCGATGATGACGATGAGGGTGAATAAAAATGTCTTTTGCTAGTGATGTTAAAGTTGAACTAGGAAAATTAAAGATTGATGATTGTTGTAAAACTGCGGAATTATCCGCTTTTTTACAATTGTCTAGTGAAATAACTTTTAATAATGATGGTATTCATGTAAGCTTTAAAACGATGAATAATACTATTGCTAGAACATTTGTTTCCTTTATTAAAGAAAAATACAACCTACCTATTAATTTACTTGTTAAGGAACAAAAGTTAACTAAAAATGATGTATATGTTATAGTTATAGATAACGCTAAAGAGATAGTAGATTATTTTGATTTATTTAATAAAGACTATAACCATCATCTAAAGTTTATTAAAAATGATTGTTGTAAAAAATCATATATTAGAGGAGCGTTTCTATCCACTGGTTCTATTAATGACCCTAAAAAGAGTTATCACTTAGAAATTAAATGTCATAATGAAGAAAATGCTATTTTTATTCAAATGCTTTTAAATTCCTTTGGTTTAAATGCTAGAATATCTAAAAGAAGAGAAGAATTAATCGTTTATATTAAAGAAGCGCAAGCTATTGCGGACTTCTTATATATCGTTGGAGCTCAAAAGAGTTATTTTGATTATGAGGATGTTAGAGTTAATAAAGATATCTCTAACTTAGTTAATAGAAAGAATAACTGCGAATTAGCTAATGAGATTAAAGCTATTAATGCAGCTAAGCAACAATTAGAAGACATAAAAAAAATCGAAAATATGGAAGGGTTGGATTCTAAAATAAAAGAAGTAATGGAGTTAAGAAAAAAGAATCCTACAGCAACACTTCAAGAGTTACTAGATATATATAAAGAAGAGTATGATAAGGAAATAACTAAATCTTGTTTAAATCATAGGTTTAGAAGAATTCATGAGCTAGCAACTGTTGATTCAGTTGATTAGAAGTATAAGTTTATTTTTCTTGCAAATATTAATTATATAATATATAATAAATATTTGCAAGAAAAATAAACTTATACTTCTAATCAACTGAATCAACAGTTGCTAGCTCATGAATTCTTCTAAACCTATGATTTAAACAAGATTTAGTT
>JAILIR010000002.1 GCA_024695185.1 bacterium
ATGTAAGCAATTTTAGGCTTATTGAAGATTATTTTTTTAAGAAATATAATTAAGGTAACGACATGTCAATTTTATTATTAAATTTTATATTAAAGGAGATTAAAGTATGAAAAGAAGATTTTTAAGAGCTTTAGGCTTAGCATTAACATGCGGAATTGCTTTAGTTGGTCTATCTAGCTGCGGTAAGAAAGGTACTCCTAAAATGAAGGGCTATAACTTACTTTGGGCTGATGAATTCAGCGATAAACAATTAGATGAAACAAAGTGGTTGCGTGAAGTTAGACCTATTGGTTGGACTAATAACGAACTACAACAATACACTGAAAGTGAAAAGAATGGATTTATCCGTAATGGTAAATTCGTTATTAAAGCAAATGAATATGATGCAAATAAATATTCATCTTGTAAATTAAGAAACAAAGCTGACTATGCATTTAAGTATGGTAGAGTAGAAACAAGTGCAAAGGTTCCAGTTGGTAAAGGCTTATGGCCAGCAATTTGGATGATGCCAAAAGATGAAAACTACTATGGAATATGGCCAAAGTGTGGAGAAATCGACATTATGGAAGTATTAGGAGATAAAGTAGAAACTGCCTATAGTACAGTACACTATGGTGAACCTCATGGTGAACAACAAGGATCTTTAACACTTAAAGATGGTAAAAACTTTGCTGATGGATTCCATACATTCGCAGTTGAATGGGAACCAGGACAAATGGAATGGTTTATTGATGGAATTTCTGTATTAAAAGTTAATGACTGGTATTCAGTAGATGAACAAGCTGGTAAAGAAAATCCATATCCAGCTCCATTCAACCAAGAATTCTGTATTCAAATTAACTTAGCTGTTGGTGGAAACTGGCCAGGAAACCCAAATCCATATGCAGATTACATGGATAAAGCTGAATTTGAAATTGACTATGTTAGAGTATATCAAAAAGAATCTTATGATGAAAATGTAACAAAACCTGATAAGACATATCGTAGTCCATTCGCTGGTGGAAACTATGTTAAAGGTTTCGATGAACCACTTAATGCTGATGGCGACACTAAGAGTGTTGGATGGGTTTATCTAAACAATGCAAGTGGTAATGGTAAAGCTGAAATTATCGATGGAAATATCGTTAAGATTACTACTACTAGTGCTGGAACTGAAGATTATTCAATTCAATTCTTACATACTGTAATGCCATTTATCCAAGGAAAGAAATATAAGATTTCCTTTGAAATGTGGGCTGATGAAGCTAAGAAGATAAACGAAATTTGTATTGATGCACCAAATGTTGGTTGGGCAAGGTATTGGTCTACTAGTATGACACTAACTACTGAGGCTCATAAGAAATATGAATATGAATTTGAAATGACTAGATCAAGTGATGATGCTGCTAGATTCGAATTCAACATGGGTAAAGTTGATACTACTACAGTTTATATTGCTAATGTATCTATTACAGAAATAGAGTAAAAACAATAAAACACTTCGAAAAAAATCGAAGTGTTTTTTTTATTTCTTTAAATATTTATTTGCTTGTTCTGAAATGTGTTTGTTAAATACACATTCATTTACAAAATGCTCACAATTATTTTCAATTGGATCATATTTCTTTTCACCTAGTCTATTCATTGCTAGGCTTATTATCTTTTTAGTTTTATTCTTTTTTAATTTTTCAGAAAGTGAATAAACTCTAACTAAAGCCATTTTTCCATTTAAGAATTCATCCATAGAACTAATTAAAACTTCTACATCTTCTTTATTAGTATTTAAAAAATCTTTAGCTAAACCATATTGGATAATTTTATCATCACCTAAATAAATACCAAAGTGATATATCTTATTAGATATTTCTACTTTTACTATATCGCCTATTTTAGGTTCTTTTGCTACATATTTTTCCATTACTTATTAAGGTAATTAATGACATCCTTAACTTTTACAAATTCATCAGCATTTATATTATGAATTTCCACATTAAATTCTTCTTCTATACCTAATACTAAATATAAGAATCCAATAGAATTTAAGCCTAAATCATGTTTAATATCTGATTCTTCTGTGATATTAGAATAGTCATTATCAGGCATTATCCTCTCTAAAATTTCTTTTAACTTATCGAATGTATTATCCATTATTTTTCACAACGCTTTCTTCTAATTTTTTAATACTATCAAAGATTTCTTCACTTAATTTATCTAGTTCTGTTGTTGAATATTTGTTAGTACAAATACTATTTGTATCTATTTTTTCACCAATATGTACAACATATCTTAAATGATGTCTTTTTTGTTCAATAAATACTGGTAGAATAGGTACATTAGCCTGTTGAGCCATGAAGGCTGCTCCACTTTTAAATTGCTTTATACCATTTTCTCTATCTATCTGTCCTTCAGGGAATACTACAAGTACTCCATGGCCCCTTAAGACATCAATACATTTAGTAACCGCATCTATATCATATTTTTTTCTATCTATTCTAATAATACCCATTTTCCTCATAAAGAAGCTTCTAACCTTATGTCCATCAAATACTATCTCTGCGGCTAAGATTCTTATTCTTCTATTTTTAAAGGCATTAATCAGTATTAATGGGTCTTTAAACATCGAATGATTAGATACAATGATATATCCGCCTTTAATTTTCTTATTCTTTTTATTTTTAACTTTTACTCTAAAATGAAGATTCATGGAAAAAGTTAATAATCTACCTAAATCAAATGATATTTTTTTAAAAGAGAATGTTTTACCATATTCTTCTA
>JAILIR010000016.1 GCA_024695185.1 bacterium
CCTGGAGGTATAACTTCACTTAATAGTCAGGTTAAAATTAATAATGAAAATATTAAAGGTGATTATAATAGTTCATATGTAAAAGTTAATACCGGTAATGTTGTATCTGTTGCGTTAGGTTTAATAATTCCAAAATGGGATGTAGTAAAGTTATCTGAGTATCAACCGGATGAGGATGTAAGTTATAGTGAAGTATTAGATTATGAAAAAATACTAATGAATCAATCACATAACTTTGCAATCAAACATGTTTTTGATAAACTTAATATTCCTTATAATGTGTCAGAAGAAAAACTCTATGTTTACGCTAGTCATAGTGAGTTTAAAACCCCTTTGAAAACAAATGATCTTATTACTAAATGTGATGATGCAGATGTTAAATCATATGATGATTTAACTAATTGTATCAATAGTGCATCAAATAATTATGTTAATTTATCAATTATTCGTAATAAGAAAAGTACCAATGTAAAAGCTAAAATACATTTTTATATGGGAAGAAAAGTAATAGGAGTTATTGTTTTAAGAGATTTTATTATTGATTCAGATGTAAAAATAGATTTTGTAAATAATAGTAATGAATCAGGACCTAGTGCTGGATTTATGACAGCGTTAGCTCTTTATGATAATTTATCGAAAAAAAATCTTATAGGTAAACTATCTGTTGCTGGAACAGGAACTATTGATGAAGAAGGTAATGTGGGGCAAATAGATGGAATTAAATATAAACTACTTGGAGCAAATAAAAAAGTTGATATATATTTTGTTCCTAAAGATAATTATAGTGAAGCAAAAAAGGTTGTTAAAAAATATAAACTAAAACTTAATATTGTTTCAGTTTCTAATTTAGATGATGCAATTACATATTTAGAAAATTATACTAAATAATAATGTCCTATTTAATTGACTATTTTAATAAAATTATAGTATACTTTTTAATGGTAATAGGAGGTATTAAAAAATGAAAAAAAGAATTTTATCGGCAATTGTTGCACTTGCTATTGTAGTTCCAGTTATTATTTTAGGAGGGAAGTATTATTCCTTTGTTATTGGACTTTTAGCAATACTAGCATATAAGGAATTACTTGATTTAAAAGAAAACTCTGTTGAGATTCCTAACATAATTAAAGCAATTGGTTTAATTGATTTAATATTATTAGTATTCTCTGAATTTGATGGATATGCAGTTATTTTTGGGCTTTCTTATAGAGCTATAGCAATTTCTTTAATATCTATCCTTATTCCGACACTTTTCTACAAAGAAAATAAGTATACTACTCGTGAAGCTTTATATTTAGCTGGTATAGTTATTTTTTTAGGAATGGTTTTTAATAGTTTTATTTTAGTTAGATCATTATCAGTACATTTACTTGTTTATTTAATTTTAATATGTACAATGACAGATGCTTTTGCTATGTTTACAGGTATGATTATTGGTAAACATAAGGTAGCACCCATTATTAGTCCTAAGAAAACTATAGAAGGATGTATTGGTGGATCTATTATTGGTACAGTGGTTCCAATAGTATACTATGTTACATATGTTGGTAAGTTTTCCTATAAACTTATAATAATTACACTTATTTTAAGTGTAATAGGTCAGTTTGGTGATTTATTCTTTAGTAAGATTAAAAGAGAGAATAAGATTAAAGATTTTTCAAACATAATGCCCGGACATGGTGGTATTTTAGATCGCTTGGATAGTTTATGTTTTGTTGTTATTACTTATTTAATATTTATTTCATATATTTAATCAATTGTTAGGAGGACATAATTATGACACTTATTTCTATTTTAGTATTTATCCTTATTCTTGGTGTTATAGTATTAGTTCATGAATTTGGTCATTTCATTTGGGCAAAAAAATTTGGTGTTCATATCTATGAGTTTTCAATAGGTATGGGACCAGTTTTATTTACTCATGAAGGAAAAGATAAAATTAAGTATCGCATTAGAGCTTTACCTATTGGTGGATTTGTTCAAATGGCTGGTGAAGTTTATGAAGATGATGAAAAGATACCTAAAGAGAAGTTTATGTGTAATAAACCTTGGCATCAAAGAATTATAATTATTATTGCTGGAGTAATTAATAATTTTATTTTAGCATTAGTACTTCTTTTTATGTATGCTTTAATATGGGGTGGACCTTCAAATAAACCTATTATTACAAGTGTAGAAAAAAATTATCCAATAGGTAAAGCTCTAATGCGATACTTAATTTTATCTTTTCCTTCATGAGTAAATAAAAC
>JAILIR010000018.1 GCA_024695185.1 bacterium
GTTCTAAATACAATATGCTTATAACTGTCACCGAGTATAAATACAATTCTGAAATCAATGAGTGGCAACCATATAGAGACTATGATGATAGTGATTTAGATTACGTAAAAGCAGAATATTTCTATGAAAACAATAAGTTAGTTAAAAAAGAATATTATCTTAACAATAGTAGCGATTATACAGATGCTATAATAGAACTATTTGATAGTGAAGGTAAGATTATTAAAAGGGAAGAGCGCACAAATGAACATTATTATGATAATGTATATGAAACTACTTACTCAATTGATACTAAGCTAAATGAAAAATGGGCTTATGATGACTTTATGTGTGTTGAAATGTGTTATATAGTAAATGATGTTACAATCAAATATTATAGTATGACATTAGATGAACATAACAAACCATTATACTTAGTTACTGGATATTATGATTTAGATAATAATATAATTGAGTTTGTTGATGTAGTTCTATTTAATGAAGCAGGTGAAGTATCTAGTGTTACAAGATATGAGAATGACTTCGAAAATAACGACCATGATGTATATTCATTTAGAACTGAAAATCTAAGCTCTTACGATATTACTTACTGTACAAAATATGATACTGGAGATTCCGTATTTACAGTAGAGAGTCAAGAAAATTCTGGATTAATTACATTTGAAAATGCACCTAAACCACAAAATTAAAAAAATGAGCTAGATTATTCTAGCTCTTTTCTTATAATTAAAAAAGGGATAATCTAGCGATTATTCCCTTTTTATTTATTTAACAACAATATTAACAATTTTCTTTGGTACTACTATTACTTTAACAATAGTTAAGCCATCAGTAAATGCTTTTACTTTATCACTTGATAATGCTTTTTCTTTAATAGAATCTTCAGCTTCATCTAGTGCTACTTCTATTTTATCTCTAAGTTTTCCATTTACTTGAACCATCATAAAGATAGAATCTTTTACAAGTTTAGCTGGATCATATGTAGGCCATGATTCGTAAGCAATAGTATTATTATGTCCTAAATATTCCCATAATTCTTCTCCTAAGTGTGGAGCAATAGGGCTTAACATCTTAACAAATCCTTCAACCATAGCTTTACTTACTTTAGGTTGTTTTGTTGCTTCATTTAAGAAAATCATCATTTGACTAATTGCTGTATTGAAGCATAAGTTATCAAAGTCTTCTGAAACCTTTTTAACTGTTTGATTATATACTAAATCAAGTGCTGGTGTTTCTTCATTTACAAATTCAATATTAGAATTAATTCCTTTAACAAATCTATAAACTCTATCTAAGAAACGTCTAGCACCATCTAAGCCTGCTTCACTCCATGGTTTTTCAGCCATTAAAGGTCCCATAAACATTTCATATAATCTAAGACTATCTGCACCATAATCTCTAACTACATCATCAGGATTAACTACATTACCTCTAGATTTACTCATCTTTTCACCATTTGATCCTAAAATCATACCTTGGTGAACAAGCTTTTTAAATGGTTCTTTTACTGGAACTAATCCTTTATCATATAAATAATTATTCCAAAATCTTGAATATAATAAGTGTCCTACAGCATGTTCTGGTCCACCAACATATAAATCTACTGGAAGCCAATGTTTAAGTAATTCATAATTTGCAAATTCTTTATCATTATGAGCATCAATATATCTTAAGAAATACCAACTACTTGCGGCAGATCCAGGCATTGTATTAGTTTCACGCTTTCCAATTTCTCCTGTTTTCTTATTCTTATACATTTTCCACTCAGTAGCATTTTCTAGTGGTGCTGTACCACTTGTTTTAGGCTTATAATCATCTAAAACAGGTAATACTAATGGTAATTCATCATCAGGTAATACTTCATCATGTCCATCATAATGAACTACTGGAATAGGTTCACCCCAATATCTTTGTCTAGCAAAAATCCATTCTCTTAGTCTATAAGTAATCTTCTTTGAACCAATACCTTTAGATTCAAGGAATTCAACCATTTTATTAATAGCATCTTCTTTGTTTAATCCGTTTAAGAAGCCACTATTTATATGTAAGCCATCTTCTTCATATGCACATTCTGAGATGTCTCCACCTTCTAAAACTTGGATTATTTCAAGATTAAATTTCTTCGCAAAATCATAGTCTCTTTGGTCATGTGCAGGTACAGCCATAATAGCACCTGTACCATATGTAGCTAGTACATAATCAGAAATGAAAATAGGAATTAATTTATCATTAACAGGGTTAATAGCATATGCGCCAGTAAATACACCTGTTTTTTCTTTTGATTCAGTACGTTCTGTTTCACTCTTTTTTGCACAAGCTTCTTTATAAGCTTTAACTTCAGCCTTTTTGTCACTAGTAGTAATTTTATCTACTAATTCATGTTCAGGAGCTAAAACACAATAAGTTGCTCCAAATAAAGTATCACAACGTGTTGTAAATAC
>JAILIR010000035.1 GCA_024695185.1 bacterium
CCAATAATACCACCGATTCTTGATGCTCCAGTTGAATGAATATCTGCATCTATATTAGCAATACCTCTATTGATTTCACTTCCTGCTTTTAATAATCCAACTAATCCACCATAGTATAATGTAGTTGAATTAGCAATAGTGATTTTACCATCAACTGTACAATCATAAATCTTACCATATTTACTACTTGAGTTTTGACATAAGTAACCTGTAATACCACCAGTATAAACTGTTGTTCCACTAGTTGAAGAAATTTCTAAGTTATTAACCTTTGAATAGTTAAAGTTAGAAGCAAATCCATAACCAGCAAGTGAACCATTATATTGTGATTTAGCATCAACAGTTAATTTACAATCCTTAAGTGTTACATTGTTCATCTTAGCTTGATAAGCATATCCACAAACAATACCAGAATAAGTTGTAGTTGATGAATCTCTAGTAACATTAACATTAACATTTTCAAATGTAATATTATCAAGATAACCCTTTAAGTAACCAAAGAAACCATTATAAGTTTGAGTTGTAGTTACTGTAACATTTTTGATTGAATAACCTTTACCATCTAAATGACCACAGAATGCTGAACTAGAAGTTGATGATAAACCAGCAAATACCTTTGCATTACCTTCATCATCTTTATATTCAGCAAAATCAATATCATTTGCTAAACAATAGAAAGCATCTGAAGAATAATCGTTAGTTAAGTTATCAACTAATTCTTGTGCACTAGTAAGCATGATTGGATCATATTCAGTACCCTTAACATTTGTTTTAAATGTCCATGAGTAGATGATGTGTTCTTTTTTGTTGTATGTACAAACTACATCTGCACGATAATCTGTATCACTTACTAAACCTGTAACTGATACATTCTCACTAAATGTAGATAAAGTCTTTGTTGATACAAGCTCTTCTTCCTTTTTTGAAATTTTATAGAAATTAACTAGCACAGACCCTTTTGTAACAATATCCTTATCCTCTACTTTTAGATCAAAAGAGTATGATGATCTTTTGATGATAGGATTCTCAACAGTTGCTGTAGGTTTAACACCACAAGCACTAAGTGTTACAAGTAAAGCGAGTGCCATAAAAAATCCAATAATTTTTTTCATAATTTCACTCCTTAAAATAATACACATACTAATTATAAATTATAATTAATTTAATTTCAACTATCTTTTATTCCGAATAAATAAACTTTTATTTTTTTATTTTCCATAAATAAAGAAAAAATGACTTAATTAAGCCATTATCCTATAAGATATAATACGAATGCACCTATAGTAAGTATAATACCTAAAATACCTAAAAGTAGAAATCCTTTTGTCTTTTGATACTTAAAAGAAAATAGGGCTGCACCAGCTAAATATGCAAACGAAAATCCTAAAAATCCAACCGCATTTTTAGTATTACCTACAGCAAGTGCAACAATTGCCATAAGCATGGAAAAAGCAATTACAACTACACCCATAGTAATTAATGCTTCTCCTCTTGTATTTAATATAGCCTTTTCAGCTTGTGTAATTTTTCTTAATTCTTTTTTATTTGCCATATAATAAATCACCTATGAATATTATAAATCTTTAGTATTTTAATGTAAATGTTTTTTATGTTTTGATTTCTTATAACATTGGTGTTATACTTTATATGAATTGGAGGAAATTAATTATGAAATATGGTTTTTTTGATGAACAAAACAAAGAATATGTTATAACTAATCCAGCTACACCAAGCCCTTGGGCAAATTATCTTGGAAGCCCAGCTTATGGAGCAATTATTTCTAATAATGCGACTGGATATAGTTTTGTAAAATCTGGAGCAAATGGAAGACTTATTAGATATAGATTTAATAGTTATTCTAATGACCAACCAGGTAGATATATTTATATAAAGGATTTAGAGACAAATGAATATTGGTCTAACTCTTGGGCACCAACAGTTAAGCCATTAGATAAATTTGAATCAAGATGTATCCATGGTACAGCTTATACTATTATCTCATCTAAATATAATAACATTTTAGGTGAAGCCCTATACTATGTACCACTAAATGCTGAATATGAAGTATGGAAGTTTAGTGTTAAAAACAATACCAACAAATCTAAGAAATTAGCAATTACTGGTTTCTGTGAATTCACTAATGAACCCAACTATGAACAAGACCAAGTAAACCTTCAATACTCACTATTCATTACTTCTACTAAATTCTATGACAATATGATTGAAGAAACAATTCGTACAGGTCATGATAATCCTGAAAAGGCGAGATTTTTCGGAGTTTCAGGAGCCAAGGTAGATGCTTACTGTGGTAATAGAGAAACATTTATTGGTAACTATAGAAATTATAGTAATCCTGTAGGTGTAGAGGAAGGTTTAAAGAATGATTTAAACTATAACTTAAACTCTTGTGGAGCACTAGAAAGTGTTATTGAACTTAAAGCGGGAGAAACTAAAACACTAGTTTATATTTTAGGTCAAAATAAAACAAGTGTTGCTAAAGAATTATTAAAGAAATATGAAGACGCAAATACTTGTGATAAAGAATTAAAAGAATTAAAGAACTTCTGGCATTCAAAATTAAATAACCTACAAGTTAAAACACCAGATGAAAGATTTAATAATATGGTTAATGTATGGAACTCATATAACTGTTTCATTACATTCACTTGGAGTAGAGCTGCTTCTTTCCAATACTGTGGTTTAAGAAATGGATTTGGATATAGAGATACAGTTCAAGATATTCAAGGTATAATTCATTTAGCTCCTGAAATGGCTTATGATCAAATCAAATTTATGTTAAGTGCACAAGTAACTAATGGTGCAGGACTTCCTCTAGTTAAATATACTCATAAACCAGGTTACGAAAATACACCTGATGATCCAGAGTATGTAAAAGAAACAGGACATCCTTCATATAGAGCTGATGATGCTTTATGGTTATTCCCTACAATCTATAAATATATTAGTGAAAGTGGAAACTTAAAGTTTTTGGATGAAGAAATATATTATGCTAATAACCAAGAAAAAGGAACTGTTTACGATCACTTAAAAAGAGCAATCATGTTCTCTATGAACAACTTAGGTAATCATGGAATGCCTGCAGGATTACATGCAGACTGGAATGACTGCTTAAGATTAGGTAAGAAAGGTGAATCAACATTCGTTGCTTTCCAATTATATTATGCATTTAATATTATTAGAGAATATGCTGAATTAAAGAATGATAAAGAATATCTAGCATACCTAGATAAGGAACAAGATAAGTTATCTAAGATTTTAGATAAGTGTTATGATGAAGATAGATTCATTAGAGGTTACTTAGAGAATGGTCAAGTAATAGGGGCTAAGAAGGACCCAGAGGCTAATATGTGGCTTAACCCTCAATCATGGAGTGTAATTAGTGGTTATGCTAAAGGTGAAATTGCAACTAAAGCAATGGATTCCGTAGATAGAGAGCTTAATACTCCATATGGAGCAATGTTAATGTATAAGCCATATAATAATCATTATTTTGATGGTGCATTAATGATTACTTATAATAACTGTGTTAAAGAAAATGCTGGTATTTTCTCACAACCTCAAGGTTGGTTAATCTTAGCTGAAGCTAAGCTAGGTAGAGGAAATCAAGCATTCAAGTACTGGGCTGAAGCTTGCCCAGCAACATATAATGAAACTGCCGAAAAGCGTATGATGGAGCCATATGTTTATGGTCAATTCGTTGAAGGCAAGGATAGTCCATTTGCTGGTAGATGCCATGTTCACTGGTTAACAGGTACTGCTTCTACAGTTATGGTTGGTACTGTTGAAGGTATCTTAGGTATCATGCCTACAACTAAAGGATTAATTATTAATCCATCAATTCCATCAAGTTGGGATAAATACTCATTTACTAAAACTTATAGAGGAAAAACTCTTGATGTTACAGTATTAAATCCTAACAAGAAGGAACATGGTGTTTCTAAGATTACAGTTAATGGTAAAGCAATTGATGGCTTACTAATAACTGATGAAATGTTAACAAAAGAAAACAAGATTACAATTGAAATGTAAGAAAATAACTAGGGGACACCCCCTAGTTTTTTTGTCTCATTCTATTTTGTTATATAAATTTTTTATATAACTTGATAAAAGCGTTTTTATATGTTAAAATTAGATTTAGTGGAAAGGGGTCATGTATGTATGGCAGTTGTAGATGCAAAATGTCCTAATTGTGGGAACATTATCAAAATTGAAACAAATAGACTATTAAGTGGATGTCCTTATTGCAAAGCTTCTTTTAATACAAACGATGCAATTCAGGCTTATAGAACACATATAGCAACAGGTGGAAAGGCTGTGGACAACACTTTTGAAATAGAGGATAATAAACTTATCCGTTATAATGGTAGATCTAAAAGTGTTACAGTACCTTCAGGAATTGAAATTATCGGTTATGAAGCATTTAGATTTGAAGGAGCAAAGGATGAACATGTATTACAATCAATTATTCTTCCTTCAAGTGTAAAAGTTATTGAAGAAGGTGCTTTCGCTAATAATATCGTTGTAACTAATATTGATTTATCAGAATGTGATAACTTAGTTGAAATCGGTCCAAGAGCTTTCTCTGGATGCCGTAGTATTTATGAAATAGATTTATCTAAGTGTTCTTCACTTGAAAAGATTGGCGAAAAGGTATTTGCTGGATGTAAAGGCTTAGGAAGTGTTAAATTCCCTACAAGCTTAACTGAAATCGGTCAATCAGCATTCATGAATACTGGATTAACTGAAATCGATTTATCTATGATTAAGCTTGAGAAGCTAGATACACAAATATTTAAGAGTTGTCCTCAACTTGAAAGTGTAATTCTAGCAAACTGTGATAAAGTTGGAGATATCAATAAAGATTCATTCCCTGAACTTGAAAGTTTATTAAGATTAGATTTCTCTAATTGTAAGAATATCACTTCTATTAATGATTCAGCATTCACTAAATTCAAGAGATTACAATATATCAATTTCAATGGTTGTGAAAACTTACAATACATTGAAAACAATGCCTTCAAAGATTGCGTTAACTTAATTGAATGTACTTTTGGAGATCTTCCAAAATTACAAGTAATTGGAAAGAACGCCTTTAGAGGATGTAGAGCATTAGAAAATGTTGATTTAAGTCAAACAAACATTAAATCAATTGAAATTTGGGGATTTGGTCAATGTCCAGTTCTTAGAACTATCAGCCTACCTGAATCAATTGAAACTATTAGTAGCTGGGCATTCAATGAATGCGATAGCATTATGACTATTAATTTAAGTAATTGTATTAATCTAGCATATATTGAACAAGCAGCATTCCAAAATTGTAAGAGTGCTCAAGCAATTATCTTACCAGATAATGTAAATGTTATTTCAAAGAGTGCATTCCAAGGATGCGTTATGGCAAAATCTATTAAATTCCCTGCGAATGTCGGAACTATTGAAGCTCTAGCTTTTGCGGATATGTCAAATCTTCAAGAATTATCATTTACAAATTGTAGTATCTTAATTTCAATTGATAAAGAAGCATTTAGAAATGAAACAAGTCTACAAACAATTGATTTCTCTAATTGTGGAATTCAAACAATTTGTGAAGAAGCATTTAAGGGTTGTTCAAAATTAAGAGATATTAAGTTTGCGAATAATGAAAACTTAATGAGTGTTCAACTTGGAGCATTCTCAGGATGCAAGAAAATCAAAAAGCTTAACATCAGCGGTATCGCAAATGGTGATAAAGTATTTGATAAGAAAGCATTTGATGGAGTTAAATTCACTACAAAATAATAAAAATAAACCGCCAATTTGAAGTGATATAACAAAAGTAGACAGTTAATAAAAAAACTGATCTACTTTTTTTGTTGTATAATAATTTGAAAAGGAGGAATAATTATGGCAAGGCCTAAGGGAACAAAGAATATAATGCGAACACCAGAAGAAAAAGAAATGATTATTCATGAATATTTAGATTCTGGGCTAGGGTATAGAGTTATTGCTAAAAAATATAATATTGAAGAAAAATTATTTAGAAAATGGATAAAAAAATATAATGAGTTTGGAATTGAAGGATTAAAAAGTAACACAGGAAAGAAATCCACTGGAAGACCAAAGTCCAAATTGGATCAAATTGAACAGTTACAAAATGAAATATTAAAATTAAGAATCGAGAATGAACGATTAAAAAAAGGTTACTACGTGAAAGGAGATGGGGCAAGAAAGGAATACGTTACTTCCTTAGAAAAGAATACGAAATAATAAAAAATTTAAGTAAGAAATATTCAATTAAATGTTGTGTAATCTTATGGGAATAAATAGATCTGGATATTATAAATGGTTAAAAAGAAAAGAAAATCCTAGTCAAAGAGAAATAAGCAGAAATTCAGATATAAAGTTAATTTCAACAATTCATGACAAGCATCCATCACATGGATATAGGTGGATAAAT
Organism: bacterium; assembly: GCA_024695185.1. Classification (GTDB taxonomy): domain Bacteria; phylum Bacillota_I; class Bacilli_A; order Acholeplasmatales; family JAEDCM01; genus RGIG10196. Next base: position 6,455 of record JAILIR010000035.1, read on the forward strand.
GCCTTTATAAAGGGAAATTTAGGAATAATATATAGTGATAATCATGTGCATTTGTGCTGTAAGTATGCAGGAATAATATCAAACGGAAAACATTATAATTATAGAAAGCCAGGAGATGAATTAAAGAAATATCCAAATTTATTATTAAACAAAAAATGGTCAAGTTTAACAAGACCATATGAGGTAATAGTATCAGATATGACAGCATTTTGGGCAAACAAAAAATATTATGAACTAACATTCTATTTTGATGCCTATACAAAGGAAATATTGTCATATTCTTTATCTTCAAGAAAAGGAGATACGAGAACTTATTATGATGGATTGAAAATAGTATTAGATAAAATAAAAAAGGAAGCGAATACAGACGAAGTAACAATACTTCACACCGACCAAGGTTCTGTGTACGCATCCATAAGCTATAACAAGCTCATAGAAGATTATAACATAAAAAGATCAATGAGTCGAGCAGGAACTCCAACA
>JAILIR010000077.1 GCA_024695185.1 bacterium
AATATATATTATAACATATATATTGTTGGTTTTGTAGAAAAAAATTATTATAATTTCAAAATATTAAAATGCTTTTCATCATTCATCAAATTCATATTACCACCACCTAAATTATAGCATTTAATATTTTGAAATTATAATAATTTTTTTCTACAAAACCAACAATATATATGTTATAATATATATTGAGAGTGCAGGAGATATATTATGTTTAGAAGAATTAAAGCTAGTTTAGCTAGTCCTAGTCAAATTTCATCGTTTAGAAAAGACAATATTGGACTAGTCTTATTGTATATAATTTGTTTATGTTTCCTTGTTTCTATTCCTACACTAATTAAAAGTGTAAAAAGAAATGGGATCCCTGAACAAACAAAATTAGAAATTAGATCCTTTTTAGTTGAAAATAGAAATAATCTTCCTAAAGGTACTATAGAAAATAATACCTTAACTATTACAGAACAAAAGGAAGGATTCTATTTAGGAGATGTAATGGCCATTGAATTTCCAACAGATGATATAGAGCCAATTCAATTTGCATCTCAAAATATTTATTATGTTTTAAGAATAAATGATCATAATGTAGAACTTTATTTTTTAGGAAACAAAATAAAAACAGCTACTTATACAGAGCTTGGATTAGATGGTTTTGATTTAGCTTTTGTTGATATAGCTGATTATAAAACAAGAACATTAGAATTTGAAAGAATAGAACATGCTATGGATAGCGTGTTTAACGATATTAAGCCTATGTGGGTTACTATTAATGTTGTTGCTGTATTTGTTAAAACAGTATTTATAACATTAATTCTTGATTTAGTATTTGCCTTCTTATCCTTAGGAATAAGAGGATTAACATTCAAAGAAATATATATCATTATCCTATATTCTTTTGTGGTAGAAATTATAGGAAGATTATTTGATGAATTATATGGCTTAGATTTCTGTGCATATATTGGTGTTATATTAGGTATTATATATTATGTTATTGCCTTAAGGTCAATGACAGTATTTAGAATAGAAGATAAATAAGGGAGGGGTATATGTGAATATTTTTGATGTCGTTCCTGCTAATTTCTTTAGCATTTTAGCTTCCAAAAATAAGTGTATATATTATGATTGTCTAAAGCTAATCTATGATTTATACGACCGTAAAATGGGCTTTGATGTTACTAGAGAAGAAGCTATGGAAGAGTTAGTTGACTATTTTGAGGAGAGTCCAGATTTAGAGGAAGAGGATTGTAATATCAATCAAACTCCAAGAGAAAAAGCTAATTATGTCTTAAATAGATTATCTCAAACAGGTTGGATAGTACTTGAAACTGATAACGATTATAACGATTTAGTAAGCTTTAGATATTATGCCTTAACAGTCTTAGAAGGCTTTGATAGAATCGCTACTCCTCAAGAGGAAGATGAAAGTGATTATGCTGTATTTGAATATAAAGGTTACTTATATTCTATCTATTCACTTTTAACTAAATCTGCAGATAGCGAGCTTAACTTAGTTTTAAATCAAGTTGCTAGACTAGCAATTGAGTTTATTGGCGAAATCAAAAAGATTAATCTTAAGCTTAGAGATTACATCACAAGCATAAGCGAAAATACAGGTGTTAGAGAGCTTATGGAAAAATTAATTGATTATAAGACTCAATTAGTTGATAAGTCATATCAAAGATTAAAGACATTCGATAATGTTGATAGATATAAGCGTAGAATATTAGAAAAGCTTGAAGAAGTATATTCTAACCAAGTATTAATGAATAAACTAATTGGTGCTTATATGATCGATAAGAATGCGACATATGAAGAAGCTGAATTTGCTTTAACTAGATCAATAAATGATACAATTGATATTTTCAATAACCTAGATGATTTAATCATAGATATTGAACAAAAGAACAAAGTATATGTCAACTCAACAATTACAAAGATTAAGTTCTTATTAAATAATGAAACAGATACACTTGGAAAATTAAATTATATTTTGAAGTTCATGACTACTGATAAGGGATTAACAGATAGACAATTAATGAGTAAAATTGAAACATTATTCACTATTTCTCAACAACAACAATTACAAATTAATTCCTTACAAACACCAAAGATATTCTCTCGTCCTATCGAAAGTAGTGCTTTAACTGTTCATGATAGACCTGACTTAGACGAATTACAAAAAGCTTTCTTAGAAGCATATAATTCTAAGTTTAGTGAGGTTGCGATAAAAAAATATGTCGATATGATTTTATCGAAGACAGAAACTGTTAGAGCTAGTGAAATGTTTGGTAACAATATCGATAGCGAAGGAATGACAAGGTTACTATATGTTTTAGTATATGGAACTACATCTGATGGCTATGAAATAACAAAATTAAATGAAAAATACGAAACCGATAGATTCTTAATCAACGATTTCGAGATTGCAAGGAGATAAGATTATGAGTTTTATAGAAAGTTATGAAAAATTTAATGATAAAGAAAAACAAATGTTTTCTAATGTATGTAATCAGTTATTATTTAATAACTTCTTATCAAAAGAAAAGAAGGACACAAAGGATGCTTATTATTTTGTCTTAAACTACAAGAGAATGTTTGATGAATATTTTGAAGTTATGGGTTGGGAAGTAATCCTTTCAAGTGAAAATGGAGCTATCCAATTATACAATAGAGAGAATAAGAACTTATTTAGATTAAAAAAGAACGAAAGTATAATCCTTATAATCTTAAGAATCTTATATCAAGAAAAGGTTACATCTTATACAGATAGTGGTAACTCAGTAAGTGTTAAGGTAGATGAAATCCACCAAAAATACGAATCACTAGAATATAAGAAGAAGATTTATAAGACTGATTTAGTATCTATTTTAAGAATGTTCAAGAGATTTAATCTTATAGAGCCTCAAGGCGATGTTACTAGAGGTTCATGTGACATTGTCATTTATCCAACTATATTACTTGCAGTAAATAACTACAATATTGAAGTATTGTATCAAATGCTACAAAGCTATGATGGGGGTGCAGTAGATGAAGAAGCTAACTAAGATTAAATTAATTAACTGGCATTATTTCTCAAATGAAACAATTGAAGTTAAAAATGATATATTACTTACTGGTGCTAACGGCGCAGGTAAATCTACTATTATTGATGCCATTCAATATGTTTTAACTGCTGGAGAACAAAAATTCAACTTAGCCGCAAATGAATACTCTAACCGTGAACTTAGAGGTTATGTATGCTGTAAATTAGGCTTAGATGATAAAGAATATTTAAGAGAAGGCGATGTAACAACACATGTTGCCTTAGAATTCTATGATGATATTGATGACAAGTACTTTGTTGTAGGTGTTATTTTAGAGTGTAAAAAAGGAAGTACTGAAGTTAAATTCATGTTCCACTCATCTTATAAAGAGATGAAAGAAGAAATGTTCATTAAAGATGGTATGATTTTAACTATTTCTCAATGTAAAGAAAATAAATCATTTGAAAATTATTATACAACTAAGAAGGAAGCTAAGATAGCATTCAGAAATATATATGGACCTATTAATGAAAAGTTCTTCACACTTATTCCTAAAGCACTTGCTTTTAAACCAATTAAGAATGTTAAAGAATTTATTTATCAATACTTACTTGATGAAAAGAAAATTGATGTAGAAACTATTCAAGATAGCATTAGAATGTATAAGGATTTAGAGAGAACTCTAAAATTAATCAAAAAGAAAATTGCTAGCTTAAGCGAAATTAATACTATTGCTGCTAACATTAGACTTAAAAATGAAAAGACTACTGTTAATGAATTATTAGTAAAGCTAGTTTCTATTGAAGAATTAAAAGGTAAGGTTGCTAAGCTTAAGGTAGAATTAAAGAAGATTATTTCTAATAGAGATGATCAAGAATATTTAAGAGAAGGCGATGTTACTACA
>JAILIR010000081.1 GCA_024695185.1 bacterium
TTTTTATCTACGTAAACCTAATTTATCTATTAAAGCTTTATATCTGTTGATATCTTTCTTTTGTAGATATAATAATAAGTTTCTACGTTGACCAATCTTCATCATTTGTCCACGCTTTGAACCAAAGTCATGAATATGATATTTTAAGTGATCATTTAAAACATTGATTTCTTCTGTTAAAATTGCAATTTGTACTTCTGGAGAACCTGTATCTCCTTCTTTAGTAGCAAATTCTTTAACAATTTTAGCCTTTGTTTCTTTAGATAACATTATTTTTTCCTCCTTAATAATTTAGTCGTTTATATCTATGAAATACGTTGGAGATTCGTATATCACGGAAATAAACCATAGTTATTATATATTAACTAATATAATTAGTCAATAACTAGTTTAATTTCTTACCGCAGTATTTACAAAAATCGCTATCGCCATCTATTAAATTACCACAGTATTTACAATACATTTCACTATTTTCACCAGTAAAACCATCTTTAACTCCACTAGTCACTTCTTTAGCAACTGGTCTACCAAAGTCATGTGCTGATTCTACAGCAACAGGTCCTGCGCTTTGTGCTGTAAATGCAGCTAGCGCTCTTTGTGTTCCTAAACTTAACATAATAAATCCTGGAACAATAAATAAGAACGCTGGCATAGAAATTAATGCAAAAAGAAATTGTCCTGTTGTAAATGCAAGTATTGGTCCTCCGAAAAATAATCCAAATCCTATTATTAAAAAGATTATTCCTAAAATAGTAAATTTTTTTCTTTTCTTTGCATGTTCTTTTTCATCCATTAAAACTGCCATAATAATACCCCCTTATTTTGACTAATCTAATTATACTCTCTTTTTGTTAAAATGTAAAACTAATATTTAGTTTCCTTTAGCTTCATAGAAATAGTTTTCTAATGTTTCATCAAATTCTTTTGAAATATATTTATATGATTCACCATTAGTAATCTTAGCTGGATCATAAGCATCAATAGCCATTAAATCTCTATAGTATTCATAATCTTCGCCTTCAGTATCTGTAGATAATTCTACATACATTTGATATACTTCTTCAATTACTGGAGCATATCCAACGAAATCAGTATTTTCAAATGAATTATCAGCATCTAAGAAGAAATCGATAAATTTATGAGCTAAATCTATTTTTTCGCTTGTCTTAGGGATTACTAGTCCATCAAAGAATACATTATTCTTTTCTGTTGGAGCATATAATTTGAATGTATCATCAGGATTATATCCATCAGCAATGAATGTATATCTTTGGTCAAAATAATCTCCTGAATAAACAAGTGCGATATCAAGATTTCCTTCAGCAACAGCTTGCTTTAAGTCATCTCCGCCATATCTATCATAATTCTTTTTATTATTCTTTAATAAATCTCTACATTCTTTTAATTCATTTTCATCAGTTGTATTTAAGCTATAGCCTTTGTATGCTTCAGCAGCAGCAAAAGCATCTCTAGCACAGTCATACATACCAATTTTAGTATTTTTAGGTAAAACTGTAGTATCAAATAGACATTTAAATCCATTAGCTAAAACTGCCTCTTCTACACCTTCATTAGTTGTATTATACATAATTCCTAGTGTACCCCAGAAATAAGGAATAAAATAATCTTTATATTCACTTGCATCTGTATCAATTAATGTTTGTAATTCAGTTCTAAACATATTCTCTTTATAGTTAGTTAATTTAGATTTATCAATTGGGTTTAATAAACCATCCTTTTGAAGTTTAGAAATCATATAATCACTTGGTACAGCAATGTCATATTTTGCCTTATTTGTTTTAATATTTGAATACATAATTTCATTTGTTGACACATCATCAGATTTAACAACACAATTATTTTCTTTTTCAAATTCTTTAACTAGATCTTCGTTGATGTAATCACCCCAGTTAAGTAATCTTAATGTTTGTTTGTTTGAACAAGCTGCTAAGCTGAATGCTGATGCAGCTAATAATCCTAAAGTTAATAATTTTTTCATTTTGCTCTTTTCTCCTTCTTCTTTTTAATGATGTTATAAACTATTAAAGCTGTAATAGTTATTAATGTTAGTAATGTGTTATATGCCGCAGCATATTGACTTGAATTTGTTTTACTCATCTTTCTTCTAGCATAGAACCATGTTGAGAAGTTTGCATTATCTGGTCCACTTACAAAGTAACTGATAACGAAATCATCAATTGACATAGTGAATGCTAGCATTGCTCCTGTAAATATACCAGTTTTGATTGCTGGAATAATTACTTTAAGGATGGCACGTTTAGGTTTACAACCTAAATCTAAGGCCGCATCATATAAGTTCTTATCTATTTCTCCAAGCTTTGGTAATACAGATAATATTACATATGGAGTAGAGAAGAATATATGTGATAAGACAAGTGTAAAATAATTTAATCTATTTGCAGCATCTATATGTAGTATGAATCCAATTACTTGAAATACTATAAATAATAATACAGCTGTAGCGATATCGGCATTTAAAATTGGTACATTGTTAAGCATAATCATTTGTTTTCTTCTCTTTTTAGATAGAGAGTTTATACCAATTGCCGTAATTGTTCCAAATACTGTTGCACAAATTGTTGATATTATAGCAACTAATACGGTATTTACAAAGATTGTCTTTAATAAATCTTTATTATTAAATAATCCTGAATACCATTTGAATGTAAAGCCTGAAAATCTGATTGCTGTTGCATCCTTATTAACTGACATCAAAGCAATTATGATTAAAGGCGCATAAGTTATAAATAGGACAAATGTTAGAAGTAAAAATTTAAGAGTTTTAAATATAATAGGCTTTATTTTTGATTGTTGATATATGTTATTCATTATATTAATGTCTCTCCTTCTGGATCTAGTTTAGATATAATCCATATAGCGATTAATATAATAAATATGATTAATACAGATATTAACATACCAATATTATATTGTCCTGTTGAACCTTTAAATTTTTGCTCTATTATATTTCCTATTAAAACTACTTTTCCATTTGATACAATTTGAGGGATTGTAAAGCCCATCATACATGGTAAGAATACCATTGTAACTCCACTTGATACACCTTTAAGTGATAAAGGTAGAGTTACTTTCATAAATGATTTGGTTGGTGTAGCACCTAAATCGGCACTAGCTTCTATTAATGAATTATCTATTTTCTCTAATATAGTGTAAATAGGGAAAATCATAAATGGTAAATATACAATAATCATTACGCAAATAACCGCAAATTCAGTTCCTGCCATATTTAATCTAATATGGGTTAAGCTCTGTAATAAGCCATTTTTGTCTAGCATCTTATTTATTGTTTCTATTCTTAGTAACATATTAGTCCACATTGGTAGAATAAATATAACTAAGAGTAATGATTTACCAACAAATTTTATTTTACTAATAATATAGGCAATTGGATAAGCAATAATTACACATCCAATTGTTGCGATAATACTTAATTTCATAGATTTTAAGAAAGCACTTATATATGTTTTATTAAACGCTTTAGGAAAGTTTGCAAGTGTAAATTTTGCATTATTTATTTCAATATATTGCATGTCTAGAAAAGACATGATAATCATCAGTACTAAAGGTATTAATACAAGTAAGCTCATCCATAATAAATATGGAATTGCTAGTTTTTTAAATTTGTTCATTTTCAACTACTTCATCTTTATCGACCTTCATTAAATGAATTTCATAAGGGTCAACAGAGAATCCGATTTTATCTCCTACATTAAAGTTTTCATATTGATGTAAGACAAATTCAACACCATCTACGATAGCGCAAATTTCAAAATGAACACCTTTAAATACTATTGAATCAACTACACCTACAAGCTTTGCTTTATCTAAATCTACTATATCAAAATCTTCTGGTCTAATTACTACATCGCATGCTTCATTTACTTCAAAGTTTTCATCTACACAGTCAAATGTTTGACCCATGAATTCAACTTTTTTATCTCCTAGATACTTTCCTCTAATAATATTAGATTCACCTATAAAATTCGCTACAAAGCGGTTTTTAGGTTCGTTGTATACATCTTCTGGAGTACCTATTTGTTGGATTACTCCATCTTTCATAACAACAACTGTATCACTCATTGTTAAAGCTTCTTCTTGATCATGTGTAACAAATATAAAAGTAATACCTAGCTTTCTTTGCATTTCTTTTATTTCATATTGCATGTTTTGTCTTAGCTTTAAATCTAAAGCACTTAGTGGTTCATCTAAAAGTAAGATTTTAGGTCTATTAACTACAGCACGAGCTATTGCTACACGTTGTTGTTGACCACCACTCATATTATTAATTCTTCTGTTTTCATATCCTTCAAGCTTAACAAGCTTTAGGGCTTCAAGTACTTTTTCTCTTATTTGCTTTTTAGTAAGCATTAAAGATTTAGCACTTTTTGTTTCTGCAGCTTGATCTTTATATAATTCTTTAAGTTCCTTTTCAAGCTTTTCTAATTCTTCCCAACTTGATACTTTTTTAAGCTGTTTAAGTTCATTTTCATACTTCTTTTCAGCTTTACCTTTAGGTGTACCACTTTGTATATCTTCATAAATTAAGTTTTCAATTTCTTTAATTCTATGTTTAGCATTCTTTACTTCTTCATCTTTATTCCATTCAACTTCAATTTTAGCTTCTAGTTCAGGAATAAGTTTATTGTATTTTTCTTCAACAGCCTTTAAGCGTTCTTCTACTAATTTTTGTTTTTCTTCCCAAATAGTATCATCTATTTGCTTTTTTAGGGCCTTCATTTCTTGCTTTAGCTCATATTTTCTTTCGCTAATCTTTTTCTTTTCTTCATATAAGATGTTATCATTTTCTTTATCTTTTTCTTTTAACATTGTTTGAAGATTTAGTTTTTCTTCATCGCTCATGTTTTTCTTTGCATTAGCTTTTTTAAATTCTTCTAATTCTTTTTTAAGTTTATTTTTTAATTTATCATAATTTATATCTAAATCTTTATCTTCTTTAACTATTCTACGTCTTTCAGGTTCAAATTTTCTTCTTATATTACTTTTTAATTCTTCATATGTTCTATTATAATTTCTTAAACCAAATGCGACATTATCAAATACATTTAAATGAGGGAATAAGGCATATCTTTGAAATACAGTATTAATTGGTCTATGGTATGGTGGGAAGTTATTAACTGTTTCACCATCAAGTATTATTTCACCAGAATCTGGCATTTCAAAGCCACCAATCATTCTAAGTGTTGTTGTTTTACCACAACCAGATGGACCAAGTAATGTTACAAACTCATTTTCATTAATATATAGGTTTAAGTTTTTAACAACTTCTACTCCATCATATGATTTAGTTATATTTTTAAGTATAATTAATTTCTTAGCCATAATTACCTCCTAAAAATTAGGTGGGCAGCTAACCCATATTACCTTTGATTTTTTTATAGATTCTATATAATGTACTTTATCAGTCTTATAATAGAATGATTCACCTTTTTTAACACGCTTTTTCGTATTTCCATAATAAACAAATATTTCACCTTCTAAAACATAACCAAATTCTTCACCATCATGAGGCATGTCTTCAGTGGTTTTTTGTTTTTCTTCTAGAGTAATTAAAATTGGTTCCATTGCTTGTGTTTGGCTATTTGGAACTAACCATGTGATATTATATCCTTTATAATCACATACATAATAATCATTATCATTAAATACTATTTGTTTATCCTCTTCTTCATGAAAGAAGGTTGATAAATCCGTACCTAATATTTCAAGGATGTTTGTAAGTGTTTCAAGGGATGGACTTGTTTTATTGTTTTCAAGCTGTGATATATAGCTTTTAGTAAGCTCACATCTATCCGCAAGTTCTTCTTGAGTTAAATTTAAAAGAATTCTTCTTTCTTTTATTTTGTTTCCTAAATCCATGTAATCACCTCGGTTGTTTATTACTAAACTTAAAGTTAAAAATTACTTAACATCTTTATCAAACAATTATGATTATATACTATATTTTTTGAATGTCAATATATTTTTAATATATTTATATATATTTTTCTATTATGAAACAAAAATAAAAAAATTGGACAATTTTTGTCCAATTTTAATCAATATTATGATATCTTTTCTTTTCTTCATACATCTTTTGATCAATGACATTCATAAAGTCATCTACAGATTGTTCTTTTGGTTTAAAGATACTATAACCCATTGATGCGCTTAATTTATATTCACTAATCTTAGATTCATTAAATCTATCAATACATTTATTGATTTCTTCAATACAAGCATCAATAATTATTTGTTTATGAGAATTAATGATAATGATAAACTCATCGCCTGCATATCTAAGTACTATACCCATATCACCAATAGCTTCTTTAAGTAGAGTTGCCATTTGTTGAAGGGCAATATCACCTTTAGCATGACCATATTCGTCATTAATATGCTTAAAATCATTCATATCTAAGAATACTCCAGTAAAATGACTTGATTCCTTACTAAGCATATTTTTTTGTAGATAATTTAGATAATTTCTATTATATAAACCTGTTAATTGATCTCTATAAATTGTTTCATTTTGTAAGGATGCTAGAACACCCGCAATTGATATAGATAAGCAAGGCCCTGAGATAGATAATCCTGGTATCATTGTTTCTAATACCATACCTACAATAATAGGTCCAATGTATAGG
>JAILIR010000110.1 GCA_024695185.1 bacterium
CTAGAACCTATGGATGTTATTAAAGTTATACTTGCTTTAAAGGAATACATTAAAGGGGTTAGAGATGATAAGAAAGCACCTAAGGTTAAACCAATATATTTAGGTGAATTATCTGATTTCTATTTTTATTTAGATGATTTAGTTAATGCTAGTAGCTATGCAAAAGAATACTTTAAAGAAATTAAAGATAATAAAAAGCCTGTTTCGGAATACGAAGCTAAAGATGATCTTAATAGCTATCACTTAAATAGAGGTAGAGGTTTATATGTAGAAAGAAGATTCTTTGAAGCATATGAACATTTCTCTAAGATGGGTAATTATGCTTTAATTAAAGATGAAGTATTAGATATCATTATGCTAATAGTAGATCATACTACTACAGATTATGATGAAAAGCTTAAGGATAGATTTGATGAATTAGTTGATATTGTTAAGAAGGTATTCCCTAAGAAAAGAAAGAAAAGATATTCTTATTTAGGTAATATTTATATGAAGAAATGCCTACTTGAAATAGACTTTAAAAAGAGCTATAAGCTAGGTAAAAAGTACTTAGGTAAAAATATCAGCAATATGGCTAAAAGAAGAAACCTTATTGAATTCTATAAAGAGAATAAGAAAAGGCTTAAAAATAGTTAATATGGCTTAACAAAGCAATTTTCACTTATTTAAATATAATAAAAATAGATGGCTTTTAGGCCATCTTTTCCTTTATAGAAAATATTAAATCTTTAATTTAATATAAAAATTTGCTATACTTGTATTATAACATTATAAATTTTTATCAAAAAATGATAAAAATATATATTTAGGTAATAAAAAAAGCTCATCTGAGCTAACATATAATGGCAGGGGTATCAGGATTCGAACCCGAACCAAAGGTTTTGGAGACCCGTGTGCTACCATTGACACCATACCCCTAACATAAAGTAGTATATCACAGAATATTATAAAAAACAACTAAAAGTTTCATTTAGAAAGAGGGGATTTTTATGAGTGGAAGTATGCTTGTACTTGGAGCAGTTGCTTTAATTGCTCTTTTAGTAGGGTTTGGTTTTCTATTAGGCTTCTTAAGAGGTTTTAGAAAATCTTTATATTTTACCATCATATTTATTGTTGTTATCGTTATAAGCTTCATATTTGCTACAGCTTTAGCAAAGAGTGTTTATAGTGGTTCTACACTATGGAAGTTTGCTAAAGGTGCGTTACCAAGTAGTATGACTGAAGGTGCTGAAGGTGTTAATTCCTTAAAAGAATTTGTTAGATTCTTTATAACTAAGAATTACACAGAGGTACTTGAAAGTGGTATTACAGCTGGTGAGTCAATTGTCGCAAATGAGAATGCTATGGGTATAGTAGATGGTTTAATCGTTATGATATTAAAGATCGTTATGCTAATAGGATCATACTTAATTTTAACAGTAACATTCTATATCGTATTTGGTTTAATCTACATTTTATTCCTTAGACCTAAAACTTATATTGAAACTGAAACTACAACTGATGAAGATGGTAATGAAACAGTTGAAGAACGTGAAGTTAAAGCTAAGAAAAGGCGTTTATCTGGCGGTTTAATAGGTGGAGTTAAAGGCTTTGTTAAAGCAATGATTATTCTAATTCCAATAAGCTTTGCGATTGGAATGATTGCTCAAATAGAAATACCAACTAATTCAAGTGCATCTATTACAGATGCTAGATTAGCGGATTCTAGTAAAGCTTCTAGTACTTTAAAAGATATAGTTGATGCATGTAAATCTTATGATAGCTCAATAGGTAAAATGTATTTTGGATTAGATGATGCTATCATGGATAAACTTATTAGCTATGATGTTAAGGGTGCTGATGGTAAGAAGGTTAAAGTAGTTTTAAGAAAAGAAGTTAGTGGCTTTATTGATATCTATAACACTATTGAAAAAGAAATAGGTATGGATAACATTAAAGATTACGACTTTAAGAATAACTTAAATAGTAGTGAAATGAAAGCTATTGTAGCTTCAATTACTGAAAACTTAAGTGAATCAAAGGCTACAACAACATTACTTACTGCTGTAGGTGATGAAGCTAGTGTAATTATAAAAGATAAGGCAAGTAAAAATGATGCTGATATGGCATTATTATTTGAAGAAATTGATTTAAAGAATAAAGATAATAAGTGGTGGCAAGAACAAATCGCTCAATTAAATGACATATATAATGCCTTTGCTGATATGAAGTTAGACTTCACAAAAGCTAGCTCAAAAGAATATAATTTAATGTTTGCGGAAACAACATCAACAGACTTTGAACATTTTGTTGATGAAGTATTTAATAACGAATTAATGGAAATGGTAATTAGTGGTGGTATTAAATATGCTGTTAAGAAATTACCTGATAATTTAAGTGAAGTAGAAAATACAGCTACACAAGTTGTGCTTGACAAAGAAGTAGAGCAAGAATTAAAGGCCTTCTCTAAATTAATTGATGTTATTAAAAATGATTTAACATTTAATAATGGTTCTATAGATATGAATCAAATTAAATTTAAAACTTTAAGCAATATCGTTGATACTAATATATTAAATGATTCTAAATTAGTATCTAAAGCTACAAAAGTATTACTTAAAAATGCATTTGGTGAAGATAGCGGATTGGATATAGATTTTAATAAATTTGATGATCCAACATTTAGCATTCATGATGAATGTAAATATTTAAGTGAAGTTATTATTGCAGGATTTGGTAGTGAAACAACTACTAGTGAATTAAAGGATTTTGCTGATAGTGCTAATATAGGTCAAATTTGTGATGTATTAGATTGTCCAAGTCTTCCTAAAACAATAATAGCTGATGGATTATTCTCATCAATATTACCAATGGTTGCCAAATTTGTGGCTCCAACAGAGACATTTGATGATATAGATTGGTCTAACGAATATGATAATTTATCAGTTCTATTAAAAGAAATATATACTAGAGATACAAAATATAGTGAATTGACTGATCTTAATTTTGATACTATTAAGCTAAGACAAATAGATAATTTATCTAAAAATAATGACATCTGGCAAGATGTTGCTGTACCTAGAATGTTTAAAGGTATAGTTTCTAAGTTTACTAATGGCTTAATTATTAATGGTGAAAGTGTTACTGTTACTTATGATGAGTCTAAAGTAAATTGGCAAAACGAATTAAAATCTTTAGTTCAATTAGGTTTATATGCTAGTGATACAAACGAAGATATAACTGATGATTATGATAATCAAGTAAATGTCTTAGTTAACGCTTTTAATAATTCTGTTAAGGTTAAATTATTAGATGTATTAGGTAATGAAATACAAACAGATAAAGAGTTCCTACATTCTTTTGCTAATGCAACTTTAAAGAAGATGCTAGGTGAAAATGTAAGTGATGCTAAATATGAATGTAAGGCTTTAGCTAATGTAGCTAATATATTAGACGATAATACAAGTGATTCATATTTAGGATATGGTTCAATTGAACTTTCTACAGTTGGAGATAAGGTAAGTGAAGCATTACCTGAAATGCAATTTAAGGCTCTAACAAATTCTTTAGCCTTAAATATTAAAGAATCTAAATACCTTCAATCAAATGTAGAAAATAAAATAGCTGTATCAGTAGATAAGTCTAGCTGGAATGGTGATAAATGGGAAATTGAAATGACTGCTGTAGATAATGTAGCTCAAGAGATGGATCCTGATAGTGAAGGTAATATTGCGATGGGTTCAATTAATGAATCTATGAATGAAGTAAAAGATGCTATGCTTGTAGAGTTACAAGAAAATACACCTTATTCAGAAATACTACAAGATGTATTTGCGGAAACATTAGTAAATAACACTTTGATTGATAATAAGAGTGATATTACTGATTGGGAACTTGAAATGGATGGCTTAATCACAGTTGCTAGAACAATGGAAACTGATGGTAAGCTAAAGATGTCAGAACTAAATGAAATATTAATTATTAGAGTTAGAACAGTTGATAGCTTAGAGGATAATACTCATAAATCAATTGTTTTAATGAATACAATGACTAAGAATTTAAGTGAACCAATGTCTACACCTAATATGAGTAGTTGGGCAAGAGACAAGTGGCAAAGAGAAATGCCTAGAATTGGTGAAGTATTAAAGACACTTGCTAGTGATCCAACTGATTTTGATGATGCGATTACTATTAGTGAAGTTAATATGGGTGAAGATTCTGAAATCAAGAGAGTTACATTTGAAAGAATAGAAGATAACATCGCTTATTCAGAAGCTCTACAAAATATGTTCAAAAATGCTATGAAGGATGTAGAAGAGCCTGATAAGACAGTTAACCCTTATGACTTCCCAGATCCAGAAATAATTACTGGTGATACTCTATATTCTGCATGGTGGGATGCTGAAATTACAGGTTTAGTAAATGTAATTTATACAGAGATGGAACTTGAAGAAAAAGATACTGTTAAATTAAGTGAATTCAGTGAAACTGAAGGAACTAAGGCTAAAGTAGTTAAGTCATTATCTAATGAATCTTACTACTATAGAAATGATGGAGAAAATCCAATGGTAATCGTTCTAAAGGTTAAAGTATATTCGACTACATTTAGCCAACGTACAAATATTGGTGTATCTGAATACTTACAATATATGTTTAAGCCAAACTTTAGAGATTTATCTAAGAATGGTGTAGCTCCAGATTATAGATACTTTGAATACACTGATACATATAACTGGGATAATGAATTTGTTAAGATTATGAATGTCTTCTTAACTACTCAAATGAAGTATGAAGATGAACACTTAAGAGATATTTATGATAACGAAGAAATTACATTTGAAGATGATGTAACATTTAGATTATTAAATGCAGAAGATACAGCCTCTCATACAAATAAAGAAGCTGCTGAAAGAAATAAAGCTGTATTAGATGCAATTAGCGAAAATATTAGTGAAAATACTTATCTACAATATGTATTAGCTCCTGAAATGAAGAAGATGATGCTTAATGGTAGAAAGCCTGGAGATTATGATTATGAAGAATTAGCTAAATACATTTCTAAAGATCCAACAACAATTAGTGGTAATGAAACTGGTTGGACTAATAGCGAATGGGTAAATGAAACTGATTTATTAAATCAAATGGCTCAATTATTAATCACAGAAGAATCTCCTAAGATGGAAGGAATTGATTTCTATCAATTAGATCAAACTACAGTAGAGTTAATTTGTGATATAACACCACAGTCTTATCTATTACAATCTAAGATGGCTAAGCCATTCATAGATGCAGGTATTAATAATAGCGCAATAACTTCAGTTGAATCATTAATTGGAACTGAAATAAGCTTAATGGAATACATCGTTAAATATGAATGGAATGATGGTAAGAATGAAGCTTATGAAGCTGTAATGGAAACTCTAAATGCTAAGAGAGAAGAACTAAAGCAAATGAAGAACGCTTCATATGATGTAGTTGGTTTAAATTGTAAGTTCTTTGATAGTGTCAATAATACAATCGTTGAGATTAGTAGCGAAACTGGTTTAGTTACTGATAAGAATGGTAATGCCTTCTTAACTGATAGCGTAGATACTAAGCTAGATGCGATTAAGACTTATGCTGAATATGCGATGATGCATAAATCATTAAGTGATAATGCTTCTGAGCATCCAGAGGATGAAAGGCTTCCTCAAATGGTAAGTAAGTTAGCTTATCGTTGTAATAATGAATTCATTTATTCTGAATAAAAAAATAGAGAAGTGATTAATTTCGCTTCTCTTTTTCATTTATAAAAAAGAAGAGGAATTATTCTTCCTCTTTCTTTTCTTCTATAGTTTCATTTTCTTCTATAACTTCACTATTTTCTACTACTTCATTATTTTCTTCTTTAGCTTCCTCTAGTGCATCAGCTTCAAGTGCAGCTTCACAAGTATTTTCTTTATCCATAGAATCTTTTATAGCTTCTTTAGATAAATCTTCTAGGTTAGTTTCTTTTCTAACATTTTTATATCTGTTTTCTCTATCTTCCTTTTCTTTCTTACCTCTAGCAACCTTTGCTAAAGCATACTTTTCTTTTTCTTCAGTAGAAGCGAATGTATAAGCTTCTCTATCTACCTCTTCAGTAGGAACATAAGATTTCTTAGGCCAGAAGATGAATAATCCTAAGCCTATTTCAATTAATAATGTAACAGCAGTAATAAGAATTGTTCTTTTCATTTCTGGGAAAGCAAATGTGAAGTTTGTTCTAACTTCTTTAGGTGTGAATGCTACACCAGCTTTTCCTTCATTTACAAGATTTTGCCAGTATTCTTCTTCATTATATTCAGTTAAATCAATATTTACTTCACAATCAAAGAAAACTGTACCTACAGAATCTTCAAACTTTAAGTGAGTTAAAGTTGTAGGAGCTTCTGTATAAGTATCATTAACTAAGTCTTCTTTTGTTTCGTGTGAAGGGAATGTATAAATGATTATTGGTGTTTCATCATAACCATATGTAGATATAACAGCAGAATAAGTAGAACCAGTATTACCTGTGATTGTTACTTTAGATACTTCATCCTCAAGAGTTTGATCATCACTTGGTTCCTCTTCATCAATTTTAATTATATCCATATTTATATTTATAACTAATAATTGAATACCAGATCTATTTACTGTGTTATCATCTTTATCTTTAGCATTTTTTGAAAATACATTATAACCAATTATTTTAGTTGTATTTTCACCTTCTGTATATTCAACAGTAAATAATGATTCTTTTTCATAATAGTCTAAGAATTTATTAAAGAATTCATAGTTTTCTTCTTCAAGAGCTTTAAGCCCTCTATTAACAACAGCTCTTGAATATGAGTCTCTCCATGAAATGAAGAAAACGATGAATCCAAGTACTATTGAGACAATTATATATAATATCTTTTTAAGCAATTTAATCACCTCATAACATTTTTATATTACTATAAATATAAAAAAAAAACAATGAAAAATCGTAAAATTTCAACAAACATACAAAAACTCTTTACATTTCAAATGATTTATGCAATAATAATATATGGCTAAAAAGCCAAGATGGCGCTTGTGGTGAAGAGGCCTAACACATCGGATTGTGGCTCCGACATTTCGCGCGTTCGAATCGCGTCAAGCGCCCCATATGAGACATTAACTGGTACAAATGTATCAGTTTTTTATTATTAGTTAATCCTATGTTAATAAAAAGAAAATAGTTTGGTAAATTATTCGCCCAAACTTTTTTTCTATGATACAATAAGTGTAATAATATGTATCACATATTTCGTTATATATATTCTAATAGATTTATTTAAATGTTTTATTTTCAAAGGAGAGTGATTTTATGAAAAAGGTTAAAACATTTCTTTTGTCATTTTTAATGCTTTTCTTCTCTATTTTCCTTCTAACTGCTTGTGGAGGCACTAAGATTCCTACAGACAATTATGAAAAAGTTAAATTTGCCTTTAATGGCGTAGAGAAGAGCTTTAAAAACAAGAAAAGTTTGAATAATGGTAGTAATGATTATTTACGTTTATTATCATTTAACCCTACCCAAACTGATTTAGATACAATTAAAGGAATTTATACAGATGGAGATAATCAAGGAAATAAAATTGATGATATCGAATATGATGAACCACCAATGATACAATTCCAATATATAAAGAAGGTATTAGAAAAAGTAGGTAGCGATTATAAATTTGGTACTAAGTATTATGATGATATTGAAGGAACTATCTATATTGATATGGAACAAGGTAAAGAAATGAGTGGTGAAGAATATAAAGCAACATACTTATTTAAATTATCTATAGATATTAATATTGATAGTAATGATTTAATTAATGCGGATGTAAGCTTTGATATTAGCGTTACACAAGGATCTAAAACTTATAATACAAACTGGTTTGTTACTATAATATTAGATTATGATATGGAAAATAACACTCCTAACTATAAAATGACTATGCTTACTAATAATCAAGAAAATGAACTTCCAACTAGACTAGGTTATACTTATGAATATGATTATGTTGAAGTAGTTGATAATAAGATTAAAGAATGGAGAAAGTTCTGTTTTGAAACTGATAAGCTATTAGTTAAAGATAGTACTCATACATCATTTGATGATTACTTAAATGAGAATATTGAATATGATACATCTACATGTAAGTGGTATTATGATAAAAATTTATATAAGATCACAAGAAAAACCGTAGAAAAATCAGAAATAGTAGGTAAGGCTTTATTTAATATGGGTCTAAATTATACTGATATAGATCCTACTAGCTTTACTAATAAAGAAGGTGTAAAAAATAGCGTAATAAAGACATGTTACGATGATTTCTCTAAGATTTATAAGAAAGATATAATCTATTCAATGTTAACAAGTGAAGAACATGGTGATCATGGTGGAGAAGAAATTATTAGTGGTTTAAGAATAATGAATAGTGATGCAACAGGTGGCTTTGAAAATGTATATGTAAATGATGAAATGATTATCGATTTAGTAAAAGGCTTTAATGATGCTTATGGAGAACATCAATCTCCTCAAGTTTACTACATTGATGGTGATGGAGGCTTACAAGCAAAAGCTAATCCTGATGAATTAAGTTTTGCTTTTGCTATATATG
>JAILIR010000114.1 GCA_024695185.1 bacterium
TTTCTTCTTTTCTTTGGTTTATCAGCAAATATTGAACTATCAGGATCAACTAATTTAACTTCGAAGAAAACAAATCTTTCTCCATCATAATTTCTTCTTCCATAATAATATGGAGCAAACTCTCTATATCCTTCTAGATAATCAACATTCTTTTTAAAATGAACAATTAAATTCTTTTCTAAAGCTTTAATAGCTTCTTCTCTTTTAACATTCATTAAATTCATGTAATATTCAATACAAATATTACTAAATGAATCTACAAAACGAATATCAAAATTATATTTAGCATTTTGCTTACCATCAATTGGTGGAAGCATTTGGCTAAATAAATTATTCATTTTCTTTGAAGCTCTTTTGATTCTTACTAAATCAATGAAAGCTCTAGGTATAACACAAATTACTAATAAAGCTAAGCAAGGCCAAACTAGAATAAAATCAATCAAATAGAATAAAATTCTAAGTGGTCCTGATTCTTCATCTTCAATAATACCATTTTTGTAATAAATTACTTTTCTTCTTGTTACAGTGGCTTCTTCTTTAACAAAAGCATTAAAACCACGCGTAACAAAGGCTAGAAAATCTTTATAGAATGGGAAAACAGCGATTAAAACACATGATACAATAGCAATAGCAAACAATAGATTAGAATCATCTCGATCCTTAAATACAATAGATAAAACAAATAATGCTACAGCAATTACAAAGCATATTAATCTTAATATTGTTCTATTTTTTCTAATTTGAGAAACTTCTCTAATATCTGCAATTTGTTTTTCTAAATATAAGTTATAACATTTAGGACAATATACCTCACCATCCATAATGCCATACTTAGAATTAAATTGTTCACCACATCTACTGCAAGTTATACTACAGTTAGATTTGGCTAGTTGCATTGTTTTTTTATCGCTCATTATACCACCTGCAATTCATAAACCTTCTATATTATGCATTATTTCCTTTATTTTAGCACGAACTAAACAATAAAGAAATATCATTTTTATTGTATAAATGTAAATTTTACTTATTTTAAGTGTCAAAAAAACTTTGACAAAATGCCAAAGTGCTTTTTATAAGTGGTGGAGCGGGGTGGTTTCGAACCACCGAACCCGTAGGGATCAGATTTACAGTCTGACGCGTTTAGCCTCTTCGCTACCGCTCCAGGTCTTACGCTTTTCTATTTTATACTATTTTTATGAAAAACGCAAGTGTTTTTTTCATTCTTTTTATTAATCGTTTATTATTGTTTTTTTACCTTTTTATCAAGTTCAACTCTAGGTATTAAAACAACCCTTTTACAATTAATACATTCCATTTTAATATCTGCGCCAACTCTAATAATTTTCCATTTATCATTGCCACAAACATGTTTTTTCTTTGTTGTAATTATTTCATCTAATTGATACATTATTTATCACCTAAAATCTTTCCAATGATTTCTTTTCTATTTTCCTTAGGAAAACTTAAAGTGATTTTATTTTCACTAACCTTTACCTTACAACCTAATTTGTTTTGTAGCTTTGTTTCTGCTTTAACATATCTATTTGTAGATACCTTAATAACAACTGTTTTCTTTTCGTTTTTAGTGATTGCTTCAACTTCTCTAACGTTAAGATTTTTCTTAACTATTTCATTAGCAATCTCTATAATTCTTTTCTTATCTTTAAGTTTAGATAATGGTCTAGCATGACCACTAGTTATTTTACCCTCTGAAACAAGTTCTGCGACTTCTTTTGGAAGTGATAATAAACCAACAACATTAGTAATATAGCTTCTAGATTTACCAATCTTTTTAGCTAGCTCAGCTTGTGTTAAACCTAACTCCTTCATGATAGTTTGGTAGGCACTAGCTTCCTCCATTGCTGTTAAGTTTTCTCTTTGAAGATTTTCGATTAGAGCAATTTCAGCAACCTTAGATTCATCATAATTTCTTACGATTGCTGGTATAGTTTTTAGCTTTAATTTTAAACATGCTCTATAACGTCTTTCCCCTGAAACGATTATATATTTGTCATTAAATTGCTTAACAATAATTGGCTGAAATACGCCATTTTCACTAATTGATGCAGCAAGTTCGTCTATTTTTTCTTCATCAAATATTTTTCTTGGCTGATAAGGGTTTGGACTTATCTTTTTTAAGTCTATTTGAAGAACAACTTCCCCATCTTGAATGTCATCAATATTTATATAATTATCATCAAGTAATTCTTTTAAACCTCTACCTTGATTACTCATTCTTCTTCATAACCTCCTTTGCAAGAAGTTTATAGTTTTTAGATGAAGCAGATTGAGGTTGATACTTAGTTACAGGTAGCCCATAACATGGAGCCATAGCAGCCGCGGCATTAGATTGAATAATAGTTTCAAAGATACCTTCTTTAAAATATTCTTTAACCTCATTCATTACTACCCAACCAGTATTAACTCTTCTATCTAACATTGTAAATAGAACTCCTTCTATCTTTAAACTCTTTCTATTTTCTCTTTTGTTCTTTTGAACAATTCTAATTGTATTAAGCAATTGTGTTAAGCCTTCTATAGCAAGAAAATGGCATTGTACGGGAATTATCACAGAATTTGCGGCATATAAAGCATTAAGTGTTAATAAGCCTAGTGATGGTGGTGTATCAATGATAACATAATCATATTGACCCTTTACCTTATTTAAGGCTTTTTCTAAAATATAATTTCTAAAAGGATTATCAAGTAGTTTAAATTCAACACCTGCTAAATCCATTGTTGCTGGTAATACATCAATATTAGCTACATCTGATTTAATAATGATATCTTTTGCTTCTTTGTTGTTACAAAAAATATCATATACATTATATTCCAAGTTTGATTTTTCTATGCCTAGTGATGTTGCAACACTACCTTGAGGATCTAAATCTACTAAAAGTACCTTTTTGCCATATATAGCAAGTGCTGATGATAGATTGACACTTGTAGTTGTTTTTCCTACACCACCTTTTTGATTCGAAATTGCTATAATCTTTCCCATAATTATTCCCCTATCTTAAAGGCTTCTTCTTTATTTGACTAAATGCTCTAGGATATTTATCTAGAGTATGTTCAATCTTTTTGATCTTTAAAATCTTTCTTTCACTATTTTCTATTGGTAAATTAAACTTAATTTCTTCTTCTAGTTTACCACCTAATGTTTTTATTGTATTCTTCCCCAAATCATGGCTTACTACCATCGGTAAATAGAATCCATCTATTTTAACAAGTGGCATACATAATTCTAAGCCTATATTAATATCTGCTAGTGCTCTAGATGTAACGATATCAAATTTTTCTTTCATATCTACTTCTTCAGCACGAGCATGAATAGCTTTAATATTAGTTAAGCCTAATTCCTTAATAACTGTGTTTAAGAATTCTATTCTTTTATTTAAAGAATCAACTATAGTTACATTGATATTAGGAAAAGCTATTTTTAGAGGTATCGCAGGGAACCCTGCGCCACTACCTACATCGCATAAACTAATATCTTTATTAAAATCATATGCCTTTACTAAAGTTAAAGAATCATAGAAATGTTTTAAAAATACTCCATCTCTATCAGTAATACCTGTTAGATTCATTACCTTATTATATTCAACTAGTAGATTAAAATATTTTTCAAATTTATCTAACTTATCATTATCTAAAGTTATACCTAAGCTTTCAATTTCTTTTATAAAATCCATTATAATCTCTTTAAAGCAAATAGTATTTGGGTAATATCCGCAGGATTTACACCACTAATACGCATTGCTTGACCTATTGTTAGAGGTCTTACTTTCTTTAGTTTTTCTTTTGCTTCTGAAGCAAGATTATTAATAGTATCATAATCGAAATCATTAGGTATTCTAATATCCTCTGCTTCCATCATCTTTCTAGCTTGCTCATTAGCTTTCTTGATATAGCCACTATATTTAGCATCTATTTCAACCTCTTCGATGACTAGTGGATCAACTTCTAAGTTAAATAAATATATTATATCTTTATAATCAATTTCTGGTCTTTTTAATAATTCAAAGGCAGATACTGATTCATTAAGTTCAATTTTACCATTTTCTAGTAAGTATGGATTTGCTTTTTTTGGAGCGATTTTTTCGCTTTTTAATAATTCAGTAAATTCTTCTATTTTCTTTTTCTTATCTAAGTATTTTTGATACTTCACTTCATCTAATAAGCCAATTCTATGACCATATTTCATTAATCTTTCATCAGCATTATCATGTCTAAGTAATAGTCTATATTCAGCACGAGATGTAAGTAATCTATATGGATCTCTAATACCTTTAGTAATCAAATCATCAATTAATACACCAATATAAGCTTCGTTACGCTTTAGGATTAATGGCTCTTTATTATCTAATTTTAAGCTGGCATTAATACCAGCCATTAAGCCTTGACATGCGGCTTCTTCATAGCCACTAGTTCCATTAACTTGTCCAGCAAAATATAAGCCCTCTATTAATTTAGATTCTAGTGTTGGCTTTAATTGTTGAGGATTAATGGCATCATATTCAATAGCATAAGCATAACGCTTAACTCTACAATTCTCTAAACCAGGTAGTGTTCTAATCATCCTGTCTTGTACATCTTCAGGCATAGATGTAGAGAAACCTTGAACATATGTTTCATTTATTTCTAGGCTTTCTGGCTCTAAAAATATTTGATGACGCTCTTTATCCTTAAATCTAACTATTTTATCTTCTATAGATGGACAGTATCTAGGACCTACTCCTTCAACTACTCCACCATACATAGCTGATTTATCTAAGTTATCTAAAATGATTTTTTTAGTTTCATCATTTGTATAAATTAAGTAGCAAGGTACTTGAGGACGATTATAGTCAATATTATCATAACTAAAAGTCCACTTTTCCTTATCACCATATTCTACTTGACCTCTTGAAAAATCAATTGAATCAGTGAAGATTCTTGCGGGAGTACCTGTTTTAAGTCTTATAACCTCAAAGCCTAATTCTTTAAGCTCATCACTTATACCACGACTAGTCTTTTGAGCATCAGGACCTTCTTCTTTGAAGCTATGTCCTCTAAGTATTCTACTTCTCATATAAGTACCAGTAGTAATAACTACAGCCTTAGAATTAATTTCTTTTCCGTCAAAAACAACTCCATTAACCTTATTATCATTAACTAAGAAGCGTTCTACATACCCTTCAAGTAAATCAAGATTTTCTTGATTTTGTAGTGTTTTAAGCATTTCTCTAGGATACATTCTTTTATCAGATTGAAATCTTAGAGCTCTAACTGCAGGACCCTTACTTGAGTTTAACATCTTAACTTGTATTTGTGTTTTATCCGCATTTCTAGCCATTTCGCCACCTAGGGCATCAATTTCTCTAACTACTATACCTTTAGCAGGTCCACCTACAGATGGATTACAAGGCATAGATGCGGTCATATTTAAATTACCTGTAATAAGTAATGTTTTCTTTTTCATTCTTGCACATGCTAGGGCAGCTTCACAACCAGCGTGTCCTGCGCCAATAATTATGCAATCATACATATATAACACCTCTTTAAGGGCGTAAAAACTCACGCGTAGAACGTGTGAGCTTTTTCCTTCTTATAATATTTTTCTTATTTCATTTCTAAATATTTTTTAACAACATTTTCTACTGTGAAGCCATACATAGGAACAATTACCTTAAGTGGAGCTGAAATACCAAACTTATCAATTCCTAGTACATCTGTTGCATATTTATACCAACCATATGTTGAGCCCATTTCAATTGCTAATGTCTTAACACCCTTTGGTAATACTTCATCTCTATAAGCTTGAGATTGCATATCAAATAAGTTAGTTGATGGCATTGATACAACTCTAACAAACTTACTTTGTTTTTCTAGTTCTTTTTGAGCTTCAATAGCTAAGCTTACTTCTGAACCAGTTGCTAGTAGGATACCATCCATTTCGCCTTTAGCTTCACTAATTACATATCCACCCTTACTTACACCATCATAGCTTGTACCTTCAAGTACATTGATGTTTTGTCTAGTCATAAGAATAGTTGATGGAATCTTTTTATATTTGAATGCTAGTTCGAAACAATATACAGTTTCATTTGGATCAGCTGGTCTAAATAAAACCATATTTGGAATACATCTAATTCCTAAAGCTTGTTCGATTGGTTGATGTGTTGGTCCATCTTCACCTACAGCAATAGTATCATGTGAGAAAGCAAATACTGTACCTATTCCCATGATTGATGCCATACGCAATGCTGGTTTCATATAATCACTAAATACGAAGAAACCACCAACGAAGGCTTTAATACCATCATGTAGTACCATACCATTTGCAATAGCACCCATAGCATGTTCTCTTACACCGAAATAAATATTTCTACCTAATCTATTGTCTTTAGTGAAATCTCCATCAGCACCCTTAACCATACATGAGCATGATAAGTCAGCAGATCCACCAATCATACATTCAATATATTCTGATAATTCAGCTAAAGCTTTACCACCAGCAACTCTTGTTGATAGTGATTCACCAAGTTGATATGTCTTTAATTCAGGAATTTCAAAGTTATTGCTTGCAGCAATACTTAATTTAGTATATAAATCAGGATATTTCTTTTGGTATTCAGAAAGTAATGTATTCCATTCCATATGCTTTTTAATACCTAACTTTTTAGCACATCCTTGATAGAAATCATATACTTCTTCTGGAATTGTGAAATCAGGATAATTCCAGTTATAAGTTTCTTTAATTAACTTTAAGTCATCAGCACTATATGGTTTACCATGGCAGCTAGATGTTCCAGCACCTGGTGCTTTATAACCAATAGTTGTTTTTATTTCGATAATAGTAGGTTTATTTCTTTCCTTTTTAGCTTCAATAATAGCTTTATCGATAGCATCAATATCTGTGCCATCTTCAACTTTAATATATTGCCAATTTAAAGCTTCATATTTCATCTTCGTATTGTCACTATAAGCTAAATCAACTCTACCATCAAGTTGAATATCATTTGAATCATATAAAACAATTAATTTTCCTAAAGCTTGATGACCAGCAATACTCATAGCTTCTTGTGTAATACCTTCTTGTAAATCACCATCACCACAAATAACATATGTATAGTGATCAACAACAGTCATATCTTCAGTATTAAATTTCTTGCTTAAGAATTCTTCAGCAATAGCCATACCTACAGCCATACCAATACCTTGTCCTAGTGGACCTGTAGTAGCATCTACACCTTCAGCTTGGTTAACTTCAGGATGTCCTGGAGTTTTACTTCCAGCTTGTCTTAATTGCTTGATATCTTCCATAGAGATTTCAAAGCCCATCATATGATATGCACTATATAATAAGGCAGATCCATGACCTGCAGATAGAATAAATCTATCTCTATCAAACCATTTTGTATCTCTAGGATTTACTCTTAAATGTCTAGTAATAAGAGTATGAAGTATAGGGGCAGCACCTAAAACTATTCCAGGGTGTCCACTTTTTGCCTTAGTGATTGCTTCTACACCAAGTATTCTCATTGCATCAATTGCTAATTGTTCATTAAACATAATTGCTAGCCTCCTCTTGCTGTCTAACTGATTATTCTTCTTTAGTATCGTCTTTTTGTGTGTCTTCAGTAGCTATTTCTTTGTTAGCTTCTAATTCTTCATCGCTAACTATCTTATCATTTGCGATAGCTTCGATTTCATCTAAGTTTTCAGCTTCTTCAACTAATCTATCTTCTTCTTCATATTTTGCTTGTAAGTCATCATAGAATTTAGTGATATAAGCATCTTGTGCTTCTAGAATTTGTTTAAATCTTTCTAGACCGATTTTATCTCTAATTCTATTTGCGGCATTTAGATTTTCTACTTGCATTTTTCTATTTAAAAATGACGATGCAAATAAACTACCAACGATAATTACACCAACAACACCTACAAGTAGCCATACATTATTTGGGGCAAAAATAGAAATTAGGATAAATGCAGCGGCAAGGACTAATAAAATAGGTAGTAAAACAAATAAAAGATATCTTTTCTTCATTCTATCTATCTTAGCCCAGAATTCCATCCAAATTTCATTTACATCTTTTGTATATAATTCACTAGTTTCATCATATAAACCTTTTTCAACAAAAAGCTTATAATTCTTTCCGTCTCCGCTTGCCCAAACAGAGAATCTAGATTTATTAATATTGTCCATAAAGAATGGTTCGTCATTCATGTAATGAAGATCTATTTTAGATCCGTTACTCATTTCTTGAGTTTCAATTGGTTCAGTTATTGATTGATAAAATTGTTTTTCGTTATATTTCATAAATAAACACCTCGGTCTTATTATATCATAATAGTTTTTTTATTTAAAGAATAAATAAAAAAAGCAATTTTGAAATTGTTTTCATAAAATTGCTTCGTTTTTCTTATTAGTGTACCACCCACAAGAATGAGAAGCTTAAGGCTGCTCCATTCCTGACCTGACCTGGTTCACCCACACTCCTTGGATGATACGTTCATATTGTAGCATAAAGATAATTTATAATCAAGACCTTAAGGTCTTAAAAAACTCACTTATTAATTTTGAGCACTCATCTTCTAATAAACCACCAACAACATTTACAGTATGATTAAACTTAAAATCGCCTAGATTAACAACTGATCCACAAGCACCAGCCTTTTTATCATAAGCACCAAAATATAAGTTCTTACATCTAGCCTGAATAATAGCACTAAAACACATAGGACAAGGTTCAAGTGTAACATAGATATCACAATCATCTAATCTCCAGCTATTTAGTTTCTTATTTGCTTTAGTTATTGCTAATATTTCAGCATGAGATGTAACTAATTGTTTTGACTCTCTTAAGTTATGAGCTCGAGCTATTATTTTACCATCTTTTACTACTACACAGCCTACAGGAATTTCATCTTTAAGAAATGCCTTAGTTGCCTCATTATATGCAGATTTCATAAACTTAA
>JAILIR010000131.1 GCA_024695185.1 bacterium
TAGAACTCAAGAGAAAAATCAGTTTGATTAGTTATTTCGATATCATTAATCTTTGTAACTACATCACCAATTTCTACACCAGCAGTATCTGATGGTGAATTTAATACTACATTTCTAATAAGCATACCTTTAGTAATACTACTATCAATATATACATTATAGGCATGATACTTATTATAGCTTTCTAAGTAACCTGATCTTTCACTAGCGTAATTATCGTTAAAGCTTTCAGTAGCAAATTCTAAAGAAAAACCTCTTGCTACTAATGATGATACATATTCATCTTTAAGTTCTTCCCATAAATCATCAAATGTATCATAATCATATGTTTTAATTGTTCTAACATCTGTTACTGTTAAACCAAGAATAGGGCTTAATATAGCCTTATTTTTGCCTTCAATTTCATCAATTGCTTTTTCTACCTTATCAACCTTAACAGCCATATACATACCATCAATATCAGGCTTTCCTTCTTGTTGAGTTGATAATTTAGATGTATTAATACCTATTAATTCACCATTTAAATTTACTAGTGGTCCACCACTATTACCAGCATTTATATCAGCTGTATGTTGTACTACATCACTACTTATATTTGATACATTACCTTTAGTGAATGTATTAACATATTGCAAATATAATGGTGTACCCATTGCAAAGCACATTGCTCCTTTTTTAATAGTTTCTTCTTCTGCGAAAGGAACGACATTATATTTAGTATATGAAGTAAATGTTAATACACCAATATCATAAGTTTCACTATAGCCTAATCTATTTGCTGTAGTGGTTGATTCATCATTAGAATATACTTTAAACTTTTCTCCGCTTTCTATAACATGTCTATTAGTAACTAAATAATAAGTATATGAATTATTATCATTAATTTCTCTTTTATATACTACTCCTGAACCTAGTGAAGATGCTTCTTCGTTTTCAGCACTTGAATAATTTAAAACACAGAATGTGGCATCATCTAAAAACTCTGCTACATTACACATTTGTGTTTCTAAATCTGATTCTAATATATCAACTGTGTTTCTAGGAACACTTGTTGTTTTCTTTTTATTACAACCAACTAAAGATATAGCCATACATATAGTAATAACTATAAACATTATTTTTTTCATAATAATCTACCTCCAAATAACATATTAGCGTTATTAGTTGTAGCTTCTTCAACTTTCTTAATATCTATACCTTTAATATCCGCTATTTCTTTAGCGATTAAAGGGATATAATAAGGAGCATTTCTTTTACCTCTATAAGGGGTTGGAGTTAAATAAGGGCAATCTGTTTCAAGAACAAAATTAGACAAATCTAATTCCTTAACAACCTCTTTAACATTCTTGGCATTCTTAAATGTTACTACTCCACCAATACCTATTT
Source organism: bacterium (assembly GCA_024695185.1). Classification (GTDB taxonomy): domain Bacteria; phylum Bacillota_I; class Bacilli_A; order Acholeplasmatales; family JAEDCM01; genus RGIG10196. Next base: position 1,387 of record JAILIR010000131.1, read on the forward strand.
TTAAGCCTAATTTAATAAATTCTCTTGCCATTTCAAGGCTTCCACTATATCCATGCATAACACCAATAAGAGGCTTACCTACGCTCTTTAATACTTCTAGCGTATCTCCTATAGCATCTCTAGAATGAATTATAAGTGGTAGGTTGTATTTAATAGATAATTCTATTTGTTTTTTAAATACTTCCTTTTGTAAATCAATTTTAGATTTATCCCAGTAGTAATCTAGTCCACATTCACCAATACCTACAATTTTCTTATTTTCTTTAATAAGATTTTCTAGATAAAGAAAATAATTATCACTATAGTCATCTAAGTTAGTAGGATGTAATCCTACAGTTGGATAGCAAAAATCGTATGTGTTAGATAAATCTAAAGCTAATTTGTTTGTTTCCTTATCGAAGCCTACAACTATTAACTTTTTAACATTTTCTTCTTGGCATTTATTAATGACTTCTATTCTATCACTATCAAATGCACAATCAAAAATATGACAGTGTGTATCTATATACATGCTATACCCCCATTCTATTTGATGAATGTGATAATTATGTGTTAAATAATATCAATGTATGTGATATTTATTAATTTTTTTAAATCATTAGGATTCATTTCTACTTGATAGCCTATTTTACCTGCACTAAAGGTTACTAATTCATAGTTTAGGGCTGTTATATCCATAACAGTTCTAAAAGGCTTTTTCATGCCTATTGGTGAACATCCTCCATGAATGTAACCAGTTAAATCAAGTAGTTCTTTTGATTTAATCATTTCAATTGATTTTTCATTAACTGCTATAGCAGCTTTTTTTAAGTTAAGCTCAGCACATACAGGTACAACAAAAACATAATTTCTTTTTGAAGCACCTACAGTAACAAGTGTTTTAAATACTTTATTAGGATCTAAATTTAAAGTATTTGCTACCTCCATACCATTAGTTATCGTATTATCGTAATAATGGGGAGTATAAGCTATTTTCTTTTGATCCAAAGTACGCATTACATTAGTCTTTTCCATTATTTCCAAATACCAATAACAGTCTCACCATCTGGTACATCTTTAAGTATTGTTGCATTTGCAGCAATATTAACATTGTTTCCTACAGTAACATTACCTAAGATTCTAGCACCTGTACCAATCATGACGTTATTCCCAACAGTTGGGTGCCTTTTAACATGATCAAATTTTCTACCACCAAGTGTTACTCCATGATAGATTAAAACATCATCACCAATAATTGATGTTTCACCAATTACTACTCCTGCGCCATGGTCAATAAATAATCTTTTACCAATCTTAGCACCTGGATGTATTTCAATGTGTGTTATAAATCTACCAACATACATAATTAATTCAGCTAGTAGTTTAAAATGTATTTTCCAGAAGAAATGAGCAATTCTATAATAGATTAGAATCTTTACTCCTGGATAAGTTAAGATAATTTGTAAAAAGTGTCTAGCAGCTGGGTCTCTTTTCTTTACTGATTTAAAGTATTTAAAACCAATTAAATAAATAAGTAGGTAAAATAAGACGATAGCTCCTAAGACTATTAATAATATAAAATACCATTCCATTATTTTATTACACTCAAATATTTTAGCCCTGAATCAGGTGAAATAGCTAAAATATTACCCTTTCCTAATGTCTTTGCAGCAATTACTGTAGCAGCACTTGAAATGCCTAAAAATAGCCCTTTCTTGGCTAATCGTTCCATTTCAATGAAACAGTCGTCACTCTTTACTGTTACTATTTCATCATAACAGTTAGTATCTAATAAGCTAGGTATAAAATTAGCTCCTATACCTTGTATTTTATGGCTTCCACTATATCCTTTAGATAAGAGCGGAGATTCCTCTGGTTCTACTCCTATAACTTTAATATTAGGGTATACCTCTTTTAATCTTTTTGATAAGCCGGTAATGGTTCCACCACTACCGATACTACAGACTACATAATCTAAAGACTTAAAGTCTTCTATTATTTCTTCTGCGGTTGTTTCATAGTGTGCAAGGGCGTTATCAGGGTTATCGAATTGTCCCATAATATGATACCCTTTTTCTTCTTTTAATTTATTAGCTAAGTCTATTGCACCTTTCATACCTAATGATCCATCAGTAAGTATTACTTCAGCACCATATGCTTTAATAGCTTTGATTCTTTCAATGCTCATAGAATCAGGCATAATTATTTTAACATTTAAGCCTAAGGATGGTGCTAGACATGCAAGTCCTATTCCTGTATTACCACTAGTAGGTTCAATAATAGTGTCACCCTTCTTGATTTCACCACGTTCTAAAGCTTTTATTAACATATATTTAGCTGCTCTATCTTTTATGGATCCTCCTGGATTATATCCTTCTAGCTTAATATAAATATTTTCATATCTAACTATAGGAGTATGACCAACTAAATCAAGTACATTTTCATAAATCATAAGAATCACTCCTTACATACAGTAAATATTATATCATATTAATATAATTTTTCAAAAAATGTTTTCATGATTAACATTTTCTTTTTAAATATTATCATAATATGATATAATATTTACTGTATGTAAGGAGTGATTCTTATGATTTATGAAAATGTCTTAGATTTAGTAGGACATACTCCTGTAGTTAAATATGAAAATATTTATATTAAACTAGAAGGATATAATCCAGGTGGATCTATTAAAGATAGAGCTGCTAAATATATGTTAATAAAAGCACTTGAACGTGGTGAGATAAATAAAGGTGATACAATCATTGAACCAACTAGTGGTAATACTGGTATAGGACTTGCATGTCTTGCTCCAAGTTTAGGTTTAAATGTAAAAATCATTATGCCAAATTCTATGAGCGTTGAACGCATTAAAGCAATAAAAGCATATGGTGCTGAAGTAATACTTACTGATGGATCATTAGGTATGAAAGGTGCTATTGATTTAGCTAATAAACTAAAAGAAGAAAAAGGATATCATATTATGGGACAATTTGATAATCCTGATAATGCACTTGCTCATTATGAGACTACCGCAGAAGAAATCATAAGTGATTTCAAAGAATTGGATTATGTAGTCTGTAGTATCGGTAGTGGTGGAACCATTACCGGATTATCTAAAAAATTAAAGGAGCATTATCCTAATATAAAAGTAATAGGAGTAGAACCTGAAGAATCTCCACTTTTATCAAAGGGATATGCAGGAATCCATAAAATACAAGGTATAGGAGCAAATTTTATACCTAGTTTATTAGATACAAATTGTTATGATGAAATAATAACAGTAAAAAGTGATGACTGCTTTATAGAAATGCAAAATTTAGCTAAAAAAGGGCTATTTTTAGGGATTTCTAGTGCTGCTACAGTTATTGCTGCGAAAACTATAGGAAAGGGTAATATTTTAGCTATTTCACCTGATTCTGGGCTAAAATATTTAAGTGTAATAAAATAATGGAATGGTATTTTATATTATTAATTGTCGTAGGCGCTATCGTCTTATTTTACTTACTAATTTATTTAATTGGATTTAATTATTTCAAATCAGTAAAGAAAAGAGACCCAGCTGCTAGACACTTCTTACAAATTATATTAACTTATCCAGGAGTAAAAATTCTAATTTATTATAGAATTGCTCATTTCTTCTGGAAAATTAAATTAAAATTACTTGCTGAAATAATTATGTATATTGGTAGATTTATAACACATATTGAGATTCACCCAGGCGCAAAAATAGGTAAAAGATTATTTATTGACCATGGCGCAGGAGTAGTAATTGGTGAAACATCAATTATAGGTGATGATGTATTGATATATCACGGAGTAACTTTAGGTGGTAGAAAATTTGATCATGTAAAAAGGCACCCAACAGTTGGGAATAACGTTATGATTGGTACAGGTGCAAGAATCTTAGGTAATGTTACTGTTGGAAGTAATGTTAATATTGCGGCTAACGCTACAATTCTAAAAGATGTACCTGACGGCGAAACTGTTATTGGTATTTGGAAATAATGGAAAAGACTAATGTAATGCGAATTCTAGATCAAAAGAAAATAGCTTATACTCCCCATTATTACGATAATACTATAACTAATGGAATGGAAGTAGCTAATACTTTAAATTTAGATCCAAATAAAGTTTTTAAAACACTTGTTACAATAGGCGCATCAAAAAGAAATTATGTATTTGTTGTTCCTGTATGTTGTGAGCTTAACTTAAAAAAGGCCGCAAGTGCTGTTAATGAAAAATCTATTGAAATGATTAAATCAAAGGAACTTTTAGATTTAACAGGATATATTCATGGCGGATGTTCTCCAATAGGTATGAAAAAGCCATTTAGAACTGTGATGGATAAATCTGCCCTTAAATATGATAAAATCACTTTTAGCGCAGGAAAAATAGGATATCAAGTAGAAATGAATCCACTTGATTTAAAAAAGTTGATAAATATCACATACATTGAAATTGTTTAACACAAAATTATCACATTCATTTAGTAGAATGGAGG
>JAILIR010000140.1 GCA_024695185.1 bacterium
ATTTTATAGTTTCCATCAGGTCTTCTTAAAGCTAAATCTCCTGTATGAAGCCATCCATCCTTATCAATTGCTTGAGCAGTTTCTTTAGGCATTTTATAATATCCCTTCATAATATTATAACCCCTAGCAACAAATTCTCCAACAGTATTGTCAGGTAAATCTTCATTTGTTTCAGGATCTACAATCTTACATTCAATATTTGGTAGTGGTCCACCAACTGTTTCAACTCTAACATCAATAGGATCTTCAGTAGTACTCATTGTACAACCAGGGCTTGCTTCTGTTTGTCCATAAACAATAGTGATTTCCTTCATGTTCATCTTTTCTAATACTTCTCTCATTACAGCTACTGGACAAGGTGAACCTGCCATAATACCTGTACGCATATAAGAGAAATCAACATTAGGGAAATATTCATGACTTAACATGGCAATAAACATTGTTGGTACACCATGGAAGCATGTGATCTTTTCTTGGTTAATACATTCTAGTGCTGGACGTGGTGAATAGTAAGGTAGTGGATAGATTGATACACCATGAGTCATAGAAGCTGTCATAGCTAAAACCATTCCAAAGCAGTGGAACATTGGTACTTGAATCATCATTCTATCAGCAGTTGATAAATCCATTCTATCTCCTATACATTTACCATTATTAACAACATTATAATGTGTCAACATTACACCCTTAGGGAAGCCTGTAGTACCTGATGTATATTGCATATTACATACATCATGAATATCTACTTCTTTAGCGCGTCTTAATACTTCATCTAAAGGTATGTTTTTCCCTAGATCTAGCGCTTCTTTAAAAGTCATAGATCCTGGATTTTTAAATCCTACAGTTATAACATGACGCAAGAAAGGTAGAGCCTTAGCATGCATCTTTTCACCCATCTTTAGACTAGCTAATTCTGGACATAATTCATTAATTATTTCCGCATAATTTGTTTTTTGATAGCTTTCAGTTAATACTAAAATCTTAGTATCTGATTGGCGTAATAAGTATTCAATTTCATGAATCTTATAGGCAGTATTTACAGTAACTAATATAGCGCCAATTTTAGTAGTAGCCCAGAAAGATATATACCACTCTGGAACATTACTAGCCCATACAGCTACCTTATCACCATGCTTAACACCCAAAGCAATTAAAGATTTTGCAAAGTTATTTACATCATCTCTAAATTCTTTATATGTTCTTGTATAATCAAGTGTTGAATATTTTATCGCAATTTGATCAGGGAAGTTTTCAACCATTGTATCTAAGACATCACTAAATGTCTTTTCAATTAATGTTTCCTTCTTCCATACGAACTTACCTGTATTTCTCTTATTGCTAAATAAGTTTGTCTTCCATACTGGCTTATCCTTTAAGAATGACATGTAGTTAACAAATTGAGGAAATACTATATCTGCACTTAATACTGAATCAATCCATTGAGGACGCATTTCTAGTGATAAGTATCCTTCATAGTTAATACTTCTTAAAGCAGCAAATACATCTTTAATAGGAAGATCTCCTTCACCTAATAAAACATAATTTACTTTACCATTTTCTATTTTACTATCCTTAACATGAACATGTTTTACGTATGCACCAAAGTTTTTAATAGTATCATTTACACTTTCGTGTCCAAATTGGTAAGTATGGTGAAAATCCCATACTGCAGCCAAATTATCATCTGCAAAGCTATCTAACATCTTCTTAATTCTTAGTGTATCAGCGAAGATTCCCATAGTTTCAAGAAGTAATGTAATACCATTTTTAGTAGCAAAATCTAGTGTTTCACTAATTATTGATTTAATTAGTTCATCTTCTTCCTCTGCGCTAATTTCACTTACATGCATTGCATGAATTCTAATATATTCACATCTTAAATTCTTTGCTAGAATAATTAATTCTTTAATCTCATCAATTGTTTCCTTTTCCTTTGTAGCATCAGCTAGGTTACCTGTTGCATCAATACAAGAAATAGAAACATTATTTTCATTTAAATATCTTAAAGTTCTTAAGACATTCTCATCACTAAATGGAGCATGTTCCTTGAAACTTTTGGCATTATGTATTTCAATACCTTCAATTCCAAGACTTTTGGCAATGGAAACTAATTCATTTAAATTAGAATTCCAACCATTTGTTGAAAAAGATAATTTCATTATTTATTTTCCTCATCGTAAACTATCTTATTAACAGCTTGGATGTATGCTCTAATACTTGCTCCATTAATATCCGTTGATACACCATTGCCTGAGTATAGCTTACCATTATATCTTCATTTCATTAATGCTTCACCCATAGATTCAGCACCTTCAGTAGTTGATTTAATCTTGAAATCATCAAGTTCAAAGCTTCTACCAATAATTTGTTCAATTGCTTTAAATGACGCATCAATTGGACCATCACCATAAGCAATACCAAATAATTCTTTATCACCTTTATATAATGTAATAGTTGAAGTTGACTTAATCTTATTTCCACTATTAATTACAAAGTTATCTAATTTATAAGTTTGAGGTACTTGCATTGCAACATTCGCAATGATTACATCAAGCTCTTTTAATTTAATTTGTGCTTTCTTATTAACTGTATTTAAGAAAGTTTCATAAACAGCATTTTGATCACTTACTGATAAGTCATAACCAAGAGTTTTAATAATTTCACTTAATTCTTCTTCTTTAACATTCTTATCTAATAATTTAACATCTGATACTGTTTCATTTTTAGTAATTGATTCTTTACCATTATCATGACCATTTTTAATATCATTAATTAAATCCTTTGCTTTT
>JAILIR010000161.1 GCA_024695185.1 bacterium
AAATATGTTTTAAGTATGTATAGAAGAAGTGATGAAATAGTTGTTGTTAATCCTATTTTCATTAAACCATTGATAGATCTTGGAATTGATAAGAATCATATCACTTATATTCCAAATTATGTAAATAAAGATGATTTCCATAAATTAAGTGATGAAGAAATAGATAAAGTAAAAGATGAATATAAATTAAAAAAGAATAAATTCACTGTTTTAGGTGTAGGACAAGTACAACATAGAAAAGGTGTATTAGACTTCGTTGAAGTTGCGAAATTAAATCCTGATGTTGAATTTGTTTGGGCTGGAGGATTCTCATTTGGTAAAATAACTGATGGTTATAAAGAATTAAGTGCTGTTGTTGAAAACCATCCTGATAATGTCACATTCTTAGGAATAGTTCCAAGAACAGAAATGAATAAACTTTATAATGCCTGTGATGTGTTATTTATGCCTAGTTATAACGAGCTTTTCCCGATGTCTATACTAGAAGCCATAAATAGTGCAAAACCCGTTTTATTAAGGGATTTAGACCTTTACAAAGACATTTTATTTAATAAGTATGTTGTTGGTACTAATAATGAAGAATTTGCTGAGGCTATTACTAAACTAAAAGATGATAAAGAATACTATTTAGAACAATCTAAAAACTCTACAGAATTATCTTTATTTTATTCAAAAGAACATGTACTAGAAATATGGAGAGAATATTATGTAAGAATTTATGATGATTTCTATAATAAAGGTATTAATAAGAGAAAAAAGAAAAAATTCAAAGTTAAAAAAGAAAAAAAGGATAAGCAAGAATAATGCTTATCTTTTTTAATAAAAATATTTATGATAAAATATTTTTGAAATAGGAGTGATTACTATGAAAAAGATTTTAACACTAGCTTATTTGGCTTCTTGCGTAATTACTTTAACAGCTTGTAGCAAAACTAAACAAGTTAAAAATGTAAGTATTATACATGAAGAAGAGTTCGGTGGAGTATATATTAAAAAGACAATTGAAGAGTTTAATGAAAAAGGCTTTAACTATGGAGATAGTGTAAATATAAAGTTTTCTAATAATTACATAATTTATGATGTACCATATTATAATGGCTATTATGTAGATGCTGGATCTACTTTACTTGTAGCTTATCCAGGCTATGATTATATAAAAGCATGTGTTAATTATGGTGATGATTTATTTGTTACTTGTAACTTGGATGAATCTATGAAGGCAACAATTACCCTAAATCAGGCTGGAAAATATAAAGATATTCAAGAAGCAAGTGATATTCATTACTATGATGAAAGAAGCAAATACACTACAGATAGTGAATTTGCGAATTTTAGAGAAATTAAAGTAGGTAATATTAAAGATGGTATTTTATATAGATCAGCATCACCTTGTGATAATAAGCATAATAGAGCTCATTATACAGATACACTAATAAGTGAAGCTAAAATAGATTTTATTATGAATCTTGCGGATTCTAAAGCTAAGATAGATTCATATATAGAAACTTATAATCTTGAGGAGATTTCTCCATATTTTGTTAATCTATATAGAAATAATGATTGTTGCCTAGCTTTTGAAAATGATACTTTAAGTAGTGAAGTAGATCCTATAGGTTTAAATATGAATTATATGTCTAATGAATTTAGAGATAAAGTAGCTATGGGATTTAAGGAAACACTTAATGCGAATGGACCAATTCTAATTCACTGTCTCGAAGGAAAAGATAGAACAGGCTTTGTTTGTATGGTAATTGAAGCTTTGATGGGTGCAACTTACACAGAAATAGTAGATGATTATATGCTAACATATGATAACTATTATGGAATTGATAAAGCTGATTATAGATATTCTACTATAAAGAGTAGAAATATAGATTCAATGCTTAACTTCTTAACTGGTGGAGAAGCTTATATGATTAGCGATTTAACTAATTATGCTAGAAGCTATTTAATTAATGGTGGAATGACTGATAGTGAAGTAACTAGCTTAATAAATTATCTAAAGAAGGATTAAATTATGGCTAAATTAAAAGAATTTTCAGGATTAATACGCTATGAAATAGGTGATGGGAAAATCAAAGATTTTTCTGGGAAAGTATTATATCTACTTCAAAATGATAAAATAAAAGAATATTCAGGTCAGATAAAATATGTTTTAGATGGAGATAAAATCAAAGATTTTTCTGGAAGAGTATTATATTTGTTTGACGGAAAGAATCTTAAAGAATATAGTGGAATAATTAAATACATTTATAGTGATGGCTGGATTAAAGATTATTCAGGTATGAGATTATATCAAATAGATGGTTATGTTACTAAATATGAAGTAATGGCAATATTCATATTGTTTATATTATAAGGAGGTTTATATGGCAAGAATTAAAGATTATAGCGGTAGAACTGTCGCAGAATATGATGGAAGTCGTATAAGAGATTATAGTGGTAGAACACTTTATGAAGTAAGTGGTAATAGAATAAAAGATTATAGTGGTAGAACAGTCTTTGAAATATCAGGTGATAGAATAAGAGACTATAGTGGAAGAACTGTTTGTGAATTTGATGGAACTAGACTTAGAGATTATAGCGGAAGAACTCGCTTCGAACTACATGGGGATAGAATAAAAGATTATAGTGGTAGAACTGCCTATGAAATAGATGGTAATCTATCAAGCGATGAAATCATGGCATTAATGGCTGTAATATTTTCACTATAAAAAAAGGACGTCAGAAGACGTCTTTATTTTATATAAAGAAAAAACACATCTTAAAGATGTGATTTCTATTAGTTTAAAGTATTAACTAATTTAGCAAGTTGTGATTTATTTCTAGCAACAAAGTTTGCATGTACAAGTCCTTTTGCAAGAGCCTTATCAAGCTTTTTGAAAGCAAGAGTTAAAGCAGTGTTTGCAGCTTCCTTATTTCCTTCTTTAACTGCAGCTTCAACAGCCTTAATTGCAGTTTTCATTGAAGACTTGAATGAGTTGTTGCATAATCTTCTTTTTTCATTTGTCTTAATTCTTTTTGCTTGTTGTTTGATATTAGCCATGCTATTCACCTCCGGCACTATTACTATTTTACCAAAATGCATTATTAAATGCAATAATAATTTTTATTAAATTATTTTAATATTGTTATACCATCTTTATAATAGTTGCTGTAACCTAATTTATAATATACTGTTTCAGTAACTGTTCCTGTTTCTCCAGTTATTGTTTCAGGCTTTTGTCTTGTGTATGTAATCTTAACATATAATGTTGGTTTATTAACCTTAACAAGTGGCATTACTCTAAATGGATATTTTTCTAATAAACCAATAGTTGCTTTATCTGTATAATATTCACTAGTAGTAGAAGGATTTAGTGTTCCACTAACACTTGCATCAGAAGCAGTAGTATCAGTTTTTGTGGTCCAATTAGTATGAACTTCAAATGTACAAGTTACATTTGTTAGTTTTTCTTTAACATTTGTGAATTGACCTTTGACTGACATAGTTGGTTTACTACTATTATTGCTACCATCTAAATCTATTTCTTCAGCAACAACAGTGAAATCAAAATATTCACATTTATTAGTTATTTTAACATTTGAATCACTAGCAAATGGTTTTGGCTTATTATTTACATAAGTTAAAAGATATACTAAAAATACTAAAACAATAAAACCAATCGCAACTAGAGATATGATAATCAATCTTTTATGTTTTAAGAAATTATTTATTTTTTCTTTGTTTGCCATAATTCTCACCCATTTAAATTTTATACTATTATTCTTAAACATTCAACAAATTTTTATATAAATATTATTTTAAATATGATATAATCATAT
>JAILIR010000180.1 GCA_024695185.1 bacterium
TAAAGAAGGCTTAAAATTAATTAACGATGGTGAAATAGCTAAAGGTATTAAAGCATTAGAAGAAGCTGCAGTTAGTGATAATGCTGATGCACAAAAAGCATTAGTTAATATCTATTCAAAGGGTATTGGTGTACAAGCTAATCATGATAAAGCAAGCTTATATGCTAAAGAATTAGTTAAGAATAATGTCGATGGTGCAATTGATTTAGTTAAAGAAATCTTAGCTAGTTTAAAAGATAATAAACCTATCTATTTAAAATATCTACAAGCATTATGTGAAATTAATGATTTTGATGCATTACTTGAAGCATCAGATATTCTAATTAATGATGCTAAAGATGTTAATAGAGGTATTGATTATTTAGTAAGAGGTACTAATGCAGGATCAAGATTCTGTGCTGAAAAGCTAGCTAAAATCTATAAAGAAGGTCTATATAATACAGGAATTAATCAAAAGGGTTATGTTGAACTTATCACTAAGCTTTCTAATGATTATCCAGAAGTTGTTGAATATACAGATGAATTAGTAGCATTATATGAATTTGGTAATTTTGGTGTTACTAAGGATAATGATATTGCCGTTAATATTTATAGAGAAAAAGCAAGCCATAAATATAATGAATGTATTTATGAATTCCGCTTAGCTGAGCTACAAGAATTTGGTAGATTAGGTGTTAAAAAGGATATTAAAGAAGCTTTAAAAACATATCAAGCTTTACTTGATAGTTTCCCTAATAACCCAACATATCAAATGAAGATGGCTGAAATCTTTGAAGAAGGAAAATATGGCGTTAATAAAGACATAAAAAAAGCTACTCAAATTTATAGAAGCTTAATAGCTAAAAATCCTGATGACCTAGATTGTATTATTCATATGGCTAACTGCTATAGTAGAAGTGTTGATTCAATGGAACAAAAAGAAGCTTTTGATCTATACACTAAAGCATTTGAAATGGGATCTAGAGAAGCTGGATTTAAAGTAGTTAAATTAAATTATCAAGGTGGAAGTAAATTCCCTAAGAACTATAAGAAGGCTGTTGAAGCTGCTGAAAAGCTATCTAATAGTATTGCTACAGCCGTACTAGATGAAAAAGAAGCAGAAGAATTTAGAACAATTAAGTCTCTAGAAGTACAAATGTATGAATCAGGTGGACCAATGCTTCCAAAGAACCCTAGAAGAGCTAAAGAAATCTTAAATGAATACAATAATACTCATAAAGATAAGAAAATCAAGATTGAAAAAGTAATGTGGGGAAAATAGCACAACAAAAAGAAAAAGCACTCGTTTGAGTGCTTTATTTTTTTAGGCTGTTTGTAAATCTTTTTTCTCTTTCTTTGCTTCCTCTTTAATATCTTGTTTTAGGTTAGAAGACATTTCAGAAGCTTCATTTTCTAACTCTTCTTCAGTAATAATTACATTATCTAATATGTTTTGTAATTTATATTCTTTTAGTAGATATTTCTTAGTTTGAATACCGATTAAAACAGTTAATGTTGAATTGATTACACCTTGAGCTAGTGAATCAATTACTGTGTTAATAGCAGAACCAATTAGAGGAATTCCATCTAAACCTTTACCCATTTTCTTAACTACACCACTAGCCATAGAACTAGTAGCATTACCAAGTCCATAAGCAATAATAGCATCACCTATAACATTACGATAAATCTTAGATAATTGTCTATCATTTGGCCTAAATCCATATAAGAAGATAATATCTTTTATTAAACTTAAATTGTATATTACAACAAATAATGTATCAATCTTTTCATTTTGACTAATAGCTGTAGTAACACCAACTTTTAAAGCATGATCTCTAATCATCTTATTACATGATTTATTGATATCTGTTTTATAAGCATCAGTTAGGCTTTCTTTTAATAATTCATCATTATTAGTTTGTCTAGCAACAGCAAGCTTACCAATCTTTTCTTCACTATACCAACTAACATCAGTAGCTTTTTGACTTAAATCAATCATCTTATCAGCGATGTCTTCTCTTAATTTCTTATTATATTTTTTAGCTTGTTTAATATTTTCACTATCAACATTAGTAATAAATGATTTAGTATTTTTAATCTTAAATAGTGGAATTACATATAGTGCTAAATAAATTAATACCGCAACTCCTATTGAAATATAACCTGCGATTTTATTTATTTCATATATTTTATAACAAATAGAGAATAAGCAGAATATGATAATTATTCCTATTGCGGCAGCAAATATGAATAAAAATGATTTCGCAGCCTTTTCATTATATGGCTTAGAATATTTCTTTTGATATTCTTCTAAAGTCATTTTTTTATTATCGTTTTTGGCCATAATAATCACCTCACATTATATTTTATCATAAATATAATATTTTCTCAATTAACAAAATTAAAACACAAATAAAAAAAGCAGCGGATAAACCGCTACTTAAAAGATTATTTATTATTTTTTAGCTTTATCATTAGTAGTAGAAGCTATTTCCTTAATAGAAGCTACGATACTTCCTAAATCTTGCATATTTGATGGAATGATTAATTTTGTAGCTTGACCTTTTGCTACATCAACTAATGCTTCAAAACTCTTTAAAGCAATTACTGATTCATCAGCACCAGCTTCTTTAATTAATCTAATACCTTCAGCCTTAGCTTTATTGATTTCGATAATAGATTGTGCTTCACCTTGAGCTCTCAAGATTGCGGATTCTTTTTCAGCATCAGCTCTTAATATTTGTGATTCTTTTTCACCTTCAGCTTCCAAAATAGCACTTGCTTTATGTGCTTCAGCAAGTAATACTTTTTCACGCTTTTCACGCTCTGCACGCATTTGACGTTCCATGGCTTCACGAATATCTTTTGGTGGGATAATATTTTTAAGCTCAACTCTATTAACCTTAATTCCCCATGGGTCTGTTGCTTCATCAAGAATAGAACGCATTCTAGTATTGATGATATCACGGCTTGTTAAAGTTTCATCTAAGTCTAGATCACCGATGATATTACGTAATGTTGTTGAAGTTAAAGCTTCAATACCTACGATAGGATTTTCAATTCCATAAGTATATAATTTTGGATCTGTTA
>JAILIR010000181.1 GCA_024695185.1 bacterium
TGAATAATATATGTCATAAATATAGTGCCTAATACTGCTGCAACAATTTTAACAATAATATTTACTGTGTAAGTTGATGCAATGTGTTTAGATGAAGACATAGTTTTTATTAAACTCTTTATTGAACCTGTTGTTATTATACCAGTGTTCAGTGCAGATATAGTTTCCATTGGTTCTATATCAGGAATCATTCTAATGATTTTTACATCATTATTATCACTCAATAATCTGTTTATACCTAATAGTTCATTATCAATACATGGATCAGCAGTCTTTATAATAACGCCAATGTTTTCTTTACGTAGATAAGTAATTGTTCTATTAAACTCTTTTGAAGAAATATACTGAATGTAAAACTTAGCAATTACTTCATCATCACAAGCTATATACATTACTCTTTTGTTTGTAGATTTTGCAAACTCCATATCTTCTTCATCTTGGATAGTTTCAAAACATTGAGCCTTCATATAATCAGGTTGTCCAATAACTATTCTAAATCCATCAACTATTGCTTCAAGTCCCTTTTCGGCAACAGATATTACTTCAACATCATTTGAAACAATAGAATCTAATGTTGCACTCTTAAATACTTCATCAAGAGGTCCACCAACTTTAGAAAAAACGCTTGATATGTAATATATAACTCTTTCAAACTTATTTGAATTGAAGATGTTAATGCTCTTTAATTTAATTTTATTTGATGGGAAGACATCTATATCATTAAAAGCTACTACTCCAACATTGTCATATTTTTCAGTTGAAGCTTCACCAATAACAGCACTACCATTATCATATGATTTTCTAATAATCATATATAGCGGAAGTGAAAATGAGAAGAATGTAATAGTTGGTGCAGTCATAGCATATGTTAAATATGATAGTGAAATAACAGTATAAAGATTACTACCTCTTAAACTAAGTATTACAATAATAACTAGCGATATTACAAGATAGAAAGGAATTAATATATTTAAAATATTCTTTTTACTTGTTCTAGACTCATTTGTTGTCATAAATTCGCTTATATCATTAGTTTCTTTAACTTCTATTATGTTCATTCCTGGTTTCTTTATAAGCGTTTCGCCAACTTCTTTTATAGTATCGTTTTCTGTAAAGATTAAAGCTTTTTTAACTTTCTTAGATGATGCAACTCTATATGAATATAACTCACCTTTGTTATACACAAGCGCTGAAACTAAAGAAATGATTATACAAAATGCATATGGTAAATTGAAATACTTAATTTGAGATGCATCAAATGATTTATCCATAATTGTTAAAAGAATAACAGATGTATAAATCAATGAATATAAGAATGAAAACAGTGTAATTACATCACAGTCAAATTTAAATTTAATTAATTGTTTAAATCCGCTTATGATTCTATCATACGCAAATGCTGTCAATCCAATTACAAGCACAAATTCAATTATAATACAAATAACAGGATTAATATTCCAGCTAAATAATTGAGATAATATTTCAAATGCTAGTAATAGGAATGAAAGTAAAAATACACCTGTTAAACGGAGTTTAAGAGATTTTCTCTTAGATTTCAAAGATTGAAGAATAGCCTTAGAATTGTCATTGTCTCTCAAGTTTATATCTTTTCTTACTTCTTCACCAGCAACCTTATCAATCACACTTGTCTTAGTTACATTAAAATCTGTATTTGAAAAACCTTGAGTTTCAGTATCACTAAAATTCAATGAATCATATGCTTTTTGTTCTGCTTCTCTATTTCTCTTTGCGTCATAGCCTAAAGCAAGCATCATAACTTCTTCATCTGTTTCATTTGATTTTTCTTCATTACTATCATTTTCGAATGTTAGTTCATCATTTTCGAGAGCTGGTTCAAAAGCAATTAATTCTGCAGTATCCTCTAATTCTTCAACATATGTATTGTCGCTATCTATATCAATTGACATATCATTGTCATTAATCTTAGCTTTTTTCTCTTCTTTATCTACTTTCTTCCCTTTAAAAATTGAAGCAATAAAATTTTTCTTACTAGAACTTGGTGAGTAGTTATCAATATTATCAACCATAGGTGTCTCAGCTTGTTCTGAATGTTTTTTCTTAGTAGTATTGATAACATATTCTTCAGCTTCATCAATTTCTTTGTCAAGCAATTTGGATGAATAATCAGCAGGATACTGCCAGTTATGATGAATTAAAGAAAAAACTAGAGAATAGTGTTAAGGAAACAGAAAAACAAAAAGAAAATCCTGTAACCACTGGATACAATCAATACAGCATT
>JAILIR010000199.1 GCA_024695185.1 bacterium
ATAGTTCCTCCTACCTTTTTGTTAGCTTGTTCGCTTCTACGCTTACATTTTATCAAACTTTTGTTTTTATGTCAAGTTATTAACACGAAAATTTTATTTTTTATCAAAATAGCCTTATAATAATTTGTTTTTGCAAAAATAAAAACCTCCCTATTTTTCAAATAGAGAGGCTACCACTCTTCCTGTAGTCTGATGTGCGCTAGCATTTTTACGTGCTCCTAGGCACTACGCTAAACACGGGTCTAAATGACCATTTGTCATGACAATTTTACTATGAATTTTGTGTGTAACAAAAACGCAAAAAAGTACACATTTCGTCCGCACAAATTGTTTTTTCTACATATAATCAAAACCCTAGTTTTGGCTTAATTACGTTGTTTTTAAGTTGTCTTGTTTCAGGTATTTTTGCTAGTACGGATTCCTTTTGAGTCGTATTCGTCTACCAGTTCCGACAACAAGGCAATTATTTACCTTATCAATTTTAACATAGATTATATTTAAAAGCAAATTAAAAAGTGTTAGAAATAGTCTAACACTCTTTTCATCCATTTCTTCTATTTGTTCATCTTCATGAATATCATCTTATATTTTTTTATAAACCAACAAACAAAAAAAAGTAGAGATTTTCTCTCTACTTCTTAAATAATGATTTGAATTTTTCCCAAGGACTCTTCTTTTCCTTAGTGTCTATATTTTTAAGTTGTTCAAATAATTTCTTTTCTTCAAGACCTACATTTGTTGGAGTAACTAAGTTAACTATAACAATTTGATCGCCTTTACGTTTAGTTCTAACGTTTTGAACACCTTTTTCTCTCAATCTAAATTTAGTACCACTTTGTGTGCCAGCAGGAATCTTAAGTGATACATCACCATAAATAGTAGGTACAGCAATATTAGTACCAAGTACAGCATCACTAAATGATAATGGGGCTTCAAGAATGATTGTATCACCATCACGTTTAAATACTTTGTGTGGTCTTACTCTAAATCTAATGTATAAATCTCCTGGTTCACCACCAAGTTCACCTGCGCCACCTTTTCCTTCAAGTCTAATTTGTAAACCTGTATCTACACCTGCAGGAATTGTAACTTCGATGTTCTTGTTTTTAATTTGTGAACCTTTACCATTACATTTTTCACATTTCTTTTTGATTTCTTGACCTCTACCACCACATTTTGGACAAACTGTTTGACTTCTAGTCATACCAAATAATGATCTTTGTTCTACTGTAACATATCCACTACCTTGACATCTTGAACATGTTACTATATCGCTTTTAGAGAATGCACCAGTTCCACCACAGGCAGTACATGGTTCAGCAACATCAACACTAATAGTTTTCTTACAGCCTAGTACAGCTTCTTCAAATTGTAAATCCATTAAACGTTCGATATCATCGCCTCGTCTAACGCCGCCTCTAGTTCTTTGGCTTCTAGCACCTCCACCAAAGAAGCTAGCAAATATATCACCTAAATCGGAGAAATCACCGAATCCTTGACCTCCACCAAAGTTAGCTTGAGGTCCATCAAATCCATATTGGTCATACATTTGACGCTTTTGTGGGTCTGATAGTGTTTCATAGGCTTCATTTACTTCTTTAAATTTTTCTTCTGCACCTGGTTCTTTACAAACATCAGGGTGATATTTCTTTGCAAGAGATCTATAGGCCTTTTTAATCTCATCATCTGTTGCAGTCTTACTTACGCCAAGAACCTCGTAATAATCTCTTTTATTGGCCATTTTACCACCACCTTAGGGAAATGTTATAATTACTTATTTATTAGTTAATATCCTCGTATTCAGCATCTACTGTGCCATCGCTATTAGTTGATCCACCATTACCTTGGTTATTTCCATTATTAGGGTCAGTTGCACCTTGGTTTTGTTGGTAAGCTTTGATAGCTACATTTTGAGCTTTCTTTTCAAGAGCTTCTTTCTTTTCTTTGATTAAGTCTAAGTCATCCTTATCGATAGCTTCTTGTAATTCTTTAATACCAGCTTCACAATCAGCCTTTTCTTCAGGAGTAGCCTTATCTCCAAGATCTCTTAAAGCTTTTTCTACTTGGAAGATTAAGTTATTAGCATCATTTAGTGCATCTGCTTTTTCTTTACGCTTGTTATCAGCTTCAGCATTTTCTTCAGCTTCCTTAACCATCTTTTCAATTTCAGCATCAGATAAGCCTGATCCACTTTGAATAGTGATATTTTGAGTCTTACCTGTACCTAAATCCTTAGCACTAACATTGAAGATACCGTTAGCATCGATATCAAATTTAACTTCAATTTGAGGAACTCCTCTAGGTGCTGGTGGAATATCTCCTAGTTGGAATCTACCAAGAGTTTTGTTATCAGCAGCCATTGGACGTTCACCTTGTAATACATGGATATCTACGGCTGGTTGGTTATCAGCAGCTGTTGAGAAGATTTGTGATTTAGAAGTTGGAATAGTAGTGTTTCTTTCAATTAACTTTGTGAATACACCACCAAGTGTTTCAATACCAAGTGATAGTGGTGTAACATCTAGTAATAAGACATCCTTAACATCACCAGTTAAGACACCACCTTGAATAGCTGCACCCATAGCAACTACTTCATCAGGGTTTACACTTCTATTTGGTTCTTTACCAAGTTCTCTTTTTACAAGTTCTTGTACAGCAGGAATACGTGTAGATCCACCTACAAGTAATACTTGGTTAATATCATTAGCAGTCATCTTAGCATCTTTAAGTGCTCTTCTAACTGGTCCTGTTGTTCTATCAACTAAATCTCTAGTTAAATCATCAAATTTTGCTCTTGTTAACTCTTTTTCTAAGTTTAATGGTCCACCATTAGAGAAGGCAATGAATGGTAATGAAATTGTAGTTGTTGTAGATGTAGATAGTTTCTTCTTAGCATCTTCAGCAGCTTCTTTTAATCTACCCATTGCAATCTTATCATTAGTTAAATCAACAAGTGTTTCCTTCTTGAATTCGCTTGCTAACCATTCAACAATCTTTTGGTCAAAGTCATCTCCACCTAGCTTGTTATCACCAGCTGTAGCGATAACTTCAAATGTACCATCAGCTAAAGATAGAATAGATACATCGAATGTACCACCACCAAGGTCGAATACTAATACTGTTTGTTCTTTATCAGTCTTATCAATACCATAAGCTAGTGCAGCAGCTGTTGGTTCATTTATAATACGTAATACGTCAAGTCCGGCAATCTTACCTGCATCCTTTGTTGCTTGTCTTTGAGCATCGTTGAAGTATGCTGGTACTGTGATTACAGCTTGTGTTACTTTTTGTCCTAAATAGTTTTCAGCAGTCTTCTTTAAGTTTTGAAGAATCATAGCTGAAATTTCTTGTGGAGTGTACTTCTTACCGTTAACATCAACCTTGTAAGATTCACCCATATGACGCTTAATTGATGAAATAGTATTTGGGTTAGCTGCAGCTTGACGCTTTGCAACATCACCTACTTGGATTTCATCACCCTTAAATGCTACTACAGATGGAGTAGTTCTTCCACCATCAGCATTTACTATAACCTTTGCTTCTCCGCCTTCCATTACTGAAACGCATGAATTTGTTGTTCCTAAATCAATTCCTATTACTTTACTCATAATTATTCACTCCTTTATTTATTTACTTTAACCATTGCTGGTTTTATTACCCTATTTTTGTATTTATATCCTTTTTGGACTACTTCAGTTATGATATTTGATTCAACACCTTCAACTTCTGTAGTTTCAATGGCATGATGGATATTTGGATCAAATGCCATTCCTTTTTCTACTTTTATTTCTTCTAAGCCATCTTGATATAATCTATCAAATAATTGATTATTAATCATTTTAAAACCTATTAAGAAGTTCTTTAGCATTGGTTCATCAGTTTCCATATTTACACATTTATCTAAATTAGCAAGTATAGATACTAAATCACTTACTAAATCACAACTAGCATATTTTCTTTCTTTAATACGTTCTTCATTAGTTCTACGTTTAAAGTTTTCAAGCTCAGCCGCATTTCTTAAAAGTTTATCTTTAAGCTCTGCGTTAACTTGTTCTAAAGCTTCTATTTTTTCTTTATACTTGTTTTTCTTTTCTTTTTTAGCTTCAACCTTTGGCTCTACTACTTCAGGATTTTCTTCTTTTATTTCTTCAGTAGCTTCTTCTTTAACCTCTTCAGTAACATTTTCTTTCTCTTCCATTATCTCACCTACTTCTTATACAGCTTAGTCATATTGCCTGCGATATATTCTACCAAAGGAATAACTTTCTTATATTCCATACGTGTAGGACCTATAACAGCAATAGTACCAACTTTTTCATCATCAATTCTATATGGAACAGAAATGATTGTACAATCATCCATAGCTAGTATTTTATTTTCACTACCTATTCTAACTGTTAGACCATTTGTGTTACCTACAAGTCTCATTACTTCGCCCTCTTCAAAGGCTTCCATAAATTTCTTTAATTTATTTACATCATTAAATTCAGGCTGACCGAATACATTTGACATACCTGATAAGTAATAATTATCTTTATAGAATTTAGAAAAGGCATTAACAAAAGTATTCGGTCAGCCTGAATTTAATGATGTAAATAAATTAAAGAAATTTATGGAAGCCTTTGAAGAGGGCG
>JAILIR010000203.1 GCA_024695185.1 bacterium
TCAAATGGGTGGATTAGCACAATATCTTGCTAGTGAAGTTAAAAGATATACGGGTGCTAAGATTAGAGGCATTGAAATATCACTATTACAACGCTGTGCAGCACATTTAGCAAGTAAAACAGATTATGATGAAGCTTATATGGCTGGTGTTGTAGCTGTAGAAAATGCTATTAATGGAGTTAGTGATATTTCAATGCCTCTAATCTTAGCACCCGTATATCTTTTAACTTCACTAGCAAGATATTGTGCTAATCCACCCATTTGAGTGTGACCAAATTTATCTTTTTCTCTATTATTTGTAGCATATTCAGAAATGTATTTTCCATCAATATCTTTTATACCTTCACTAACGGCAACAACTACCTTACCTTTTTTCTCATAAATATCATTGACATCATCTATAAACTTTTCTAGATCAAATGGTATTTCAGGTAGATATATTAAATCTACACCTACACCATTTAAATTAGACAAAGAAGCAGAAGCAGCTAGCCAACCAGCATTTCTACCCATTATTTCAACAATTGAAATATTACCATAATCATAAACTCTAGTATCTAGTGATATTTCCGCAATAGATGTTGCAATGTATTTTGCTGCAGATGCAAAACCTGGTGTATGGTCTGTACCATATAAATCATTATCTATAGTTTTAGGTATACCTATAACTCTACATTCATATCCCATTTTAAGTAGATACTTAGATATCTTGTTACAAGTATCCATAGAATCATTTCCACCTATATAAAAGAAATATCTAACATTATATTTTTTGAATACCTCTAAAATTCTTTTATATTCATATTCATCATTATTAGGATCTGATAGTTTATGTCTACAAGAGCCTAGTGCTGATGCTGGAGTATATTTAAGTAATTCTAATTCGTTTTTATCTTCTAGATTTAAATCGTATAATTCATCATTTAAAACGCCAATAATTCCGTTACTTGCGCCATATACTCTAGTTATCTCTTCTTTAGAAAATAAAGTTTTAATAGCTCCAAGCATTGATGAATTTATAACAGCTGATGGACCTCCTGATTGGCCTATTATTGCTGAACCAACTAATCTTTTAGCCATACTTATCCCTCCTAAATCCATATTTATTATAACATAATAAACATTTATTTCAATTGATATTTATTTTTTCCTTATTTATGTATAAAAACACTTTCATAAAAATATGTGAATAAAATTTCATATTGCTATTGACAAAGGCTAAATTTTAAAGTAGAATAATAACGGAAATGAAATGTTAGCCATTGCTAACAAGAAAGGAAATAAAGATGGAAGTCAAACTCTCTGATTTCAAAATTGGCAACGAAGGAGTAATAAAAATTGTCAATGGCGAAGGAAAACTTAGAAGAAGATTGTTTGATATGGGTGTCACTCCAGGCGCACATGTTAAATTAATCAAAAAGGCTCCACTAGGAGACCCACTTGAAGTTTATATTAGAAACTACTTACTTACTTTAAGAAAAAGTGAAGCCGCATTAGTAATAATGGAGGTGAATGAATAATGATTAAAGTAGCGTTAGCAGGTAACCCTAACTGTGGTAAAACAACATTGTTTAATGCCTTAACAGGTGCTACAGCACATGTTGGTAACTGGCCAGGTGTTACAGTAGATAAAAGAGAAGGATTATATAAAAAATTAGGTGAAGATATAAAGATTGTCGATTTACCTGGTATATATTCGTTAAGCCCATATACACCAGAGGAAGTAATATCAAGAAACTTTATAGTTGAAGAAAAGCCTGATTGTGTAATTAATATTGTTGATGCAACAAACCTAGAAAGAAACCTTTATTTAACAACACAATTATTAGAAATGGATGTTCCTATTGTTGTTGCGTTAAATATGATGGATGTCATCGAAAAAAATGGTGACAAATTAGATATTGAAAAACTTCAAAATGCATTAGGAGTTCCAGTAGTTGCTATTTCAGCACTTAAAAAGCAAGGAAGCCAAGAATTAATGCTTGAAGCACTAAATGCTAAAAAGCGTGAACCTAAAACAGTTTTGGAAGGGACTAAATTAAAGCCTTTAATTGATAAAATAACTGATGAATTAAAACAAAATGAAGAACTAGATAATGTTTTATATCATTCTATTAAGTTAATTGAAGAAGATGAAATTGAAATTAAAGATCATAAGCTTCAAGTTACAATGGTTGAAGAATTCAAAAAAGAAACAAAAATTGATACAGAAGCAATGATCGCTGATGAAAGATATAAATATATTGAAGCAAATTATTCAGTATGCTTAAAGAAAGCAAATGAAGGTAAGGTTAGAAAGAGTGTTAAAGCCGATAGAGTATTAACTCATAAGGTATTTGGTTTCTTGATCTTCTTCGCAATTCTATTTGCTATATTCCACTTAACATTTAGTGAAAACTTCTTATTCTTAGGTGGATTAATCGATGATGATTGGGTAAGCTTTGAAGGTGTTCCAATCCTTGAAGGCATACTCGGAGAAGGGGCAATTAATAGCCCAGGTGTTATAGTCACAAACTTATTTAATAACTGTGTAGAATGGTTATTTGGTATAATAGGTGGATGGTTCGAAAATAGCCCAACATGGCTAAATTCCTTTGTTAACGATGGATTACTTGCAGGTTTAGCTGCAGTACTAAGTTTCTTACCACTTATTATGATTCTATTCTTATTCATGAGTATCCTTGAAGATACAGGATACATGGCAAGAGTTGCATTTATATTTGATAAGATCTTTAAGAAATTCGGTTTATCAGGTAGAGCATTAATGCCTATGATCATGGGATTTGGTTGTAGTGTACCAGCAATGGCAAATACTAGAACACTTCAAAACCAAAACGAAAGAACTACAACAATTAGAGTTATTCCTTTCTTCTCATGTGGAGCAAAACTTCCAATTTTAACAGCCATTGCTGGTGCAATAGCTTTAAGATGGGGAGCAAATGCGGATTTAATTACATTTAGTATGTATTTACTTGGTATAACTGTTGCTATTATTGCTATAATTATTATGCGTGGAACTACAATGAAGGGTGAAAGTCAACCATTCATTATGGAACTACCAGATTATCATAAACCAAGCTTTAAGAGTACAATGCACTTATTATGGCATAAGTTAAGTCATTTCATCAAAAAGGCATTTACAATCATTTTAGCAAGTCAAATCTTAGTTTGGTTCTTACTAAACTTCACATTTGATTGGCAATTTATACCAGCACACGAAGGAGTACTTGATGTAGATTCATCTATCCTTGCAGGCTTCGGTCACTTATTACAACCAATCTTTACACCACTTGGCTTCGGTAACCAATTAGGCAAGAATGGTTGGGTGTTCATTGTTGCTGCTGTATCTGGTTTAATTGCTAAAGAAAATGTTATTTCAACATTCGGTACACTTGCTGCATGTCTAGTAGGTGCTGCAATTGATGTAGAAGCAGACGGCGGTGTTGAAGCAGTTACAGCTATGATGACTTCAACAGGTATTACAGCCGCAGGCTTAATTGCGTTTATCGTATTTAATATGACTACTATTCCATGTTTCGCTGCTGTAGCTACTGCTAAGGGTGAATCACCTGACAAGAGAACATACCACTTCACACTATTATTCTGGATCGTTGCTTCAGTCTTAGCTGCTACAACAATCTATCTAATCGGTTCATGGTGGTGGACAACATTCATTATTATTGCTGTCATTGCTCTTGCAATTATAATAATTAAGATAATTAACGGCAAGAATAAAGATGACAATAATTACAAGGATGGTGATCTGTTCGATGTTTCTAAAAATAATAGTCATCATTGCTGCGATTAGTTTCGTAGGTATTGTCTTTACTAAAGCATTTATTGATCATCTTCATGGCAAATGTAATTGCGATGAATGTGATGGAAATTGCTCTGGTAATTGTAAAAAGTATTCGAAAGAAGAACTTAAGAAGCATTTAGAAGAAACTTATCTTAAGTAATTGTTAGACATAAATAATTGGCCTAAAAAAAGGACTGCATCCTCCACTTCAAATTGCAGTCCTTTTTTATTTATTTTATATGTAAAATAATGTATAATAGAAAATAGGTGATAGAATGG
>JAILIR010000214.1 GCA_024695185.1 bacterium
GCACCATAAACAATACTTTGTGCAGTTCCTTTTTTACCATCTAACATTACTACGTTGATTAATCTAGTAATAATTGTTGAATTATAAATTGGATCTGGTAATACTTCTCTTTTTGCTATATGTCCTTTACGAGGCATAAACTTTCCTCCTTCCTATTTCTTTACCTTTGGTTTTTTAGCTCCATATTTTGAACGAGCTTGATTTCTTTTTGCAACACCCATTGCATCTAGAGTACCACGAATGATATGGTATCTAACACCTGGTAGATCCTTTACACGTCCACCACGAATTAATACAACGCTGTGCTCTTGTAAACTGTGTCCTACACCTGGGATGTATGCAGTTACTTCTAGTCCGTTTGATAAACGAACACGGGCATACTTACGTAATGCTGAGTTTGGCTTCTTTGGTGTCATTGTAGTAACACGTGTACAAACTCCTCTCTTTTGAGGTGCAGCCATATTAGTTTGTTTCTTTTGTAAACTATTGTATCCAACTCCTAGATGTGGAGATTTAGATTTAACAGTTTTATCTTTTCTTCCTTTACGAACTAATTGATTAATTGTTGGCATTGTTTTTCTCCTTTCTTACACATGTCCTCGTGTTTAAGATTTATATTTTGGCTTTATTACGCTTATTTTTCTTCATTTTGACGCAATAATCCTAACACGCGCAAGATTATTTTATTATAAATAAAAACAAATGTCAATACATTTTTTTAAAAAATTAATAAAAAAAACGACATTTAGCCGTTTTTCTCTTTACACATATCCTAGTGTTTCGTAACTAATCACCATAGGCAATATCTTGGTATATATAGGCATCAGCAATTTGAATAGATTCAACAGTTTCTTTTCCTCCAAAGTATACGCTAGGAACGAAGGTATATATATCATCATTACTAAGCTTTCCTATTACCTCTTCTGCCTTAAGATATAGGCTTGCCTTTAGATCATTATTAATTGTATCACTACTTAAAATATAGTTACCAAAGAAATCAACAAATGATTTAGAACATAATTTTTCTTTATGATAGATGATACTTATTAATCTAACCTCTTCACTACCATTAGGTAACATTCTTAAATAATACATATCACCAAAAGCAGTAATCATAAAAGGATAACAATTAGGATTATCTCCTCTAAGCCATGTGTTTAAGTTCTTCTTAAATA
Source organism: bacterium (assembly GCA_024695185.1). Classification (GTDB taxonomy): domain Bacteria; phylum Bacillota_I; class Bacilli_A; order Acholeplasmatales; family JAEDCM01; genus RGIG10196. The sequence goes on from JAILIR010000214.1 coordinate 1,176, forward strand.
GATCTGGATCTATTAATTTTAAAACTCCTCCACCATAATTACCAAACCCAAAATTACTCCATAATACAAGTAATTCATGAGGTAGTATTTCCCCGTATTTTTCAAACATCGAATTATCTACATCGATAAGCTTTTCTGCTGGACTATAACAGCTTATAAACTTCTTAACTCTATCTATTACTTCTTGACTAACCATATAAACTCCTCCTAAATAATATTTTATAATAATTAATCTATTAAAAAAAGACTGAATCCAGTTATGAATTCAGTCATCTTTTATTATTCTTGGTTTTCAGAATCTTCAGATTCAATTTTTGATTCAGGGAATTTGTAAGTTCCTTCTACTGGAACTAAAATACCAGTACCTGCAGGGATTTCTCCACCAATAATGATATTTTCTTTTAGGCCAACTAGTGAGTCCTTCTTACCCTTGATACAAGCATCTGTTAAAACTCTTGTAGTTTCTTGGAAACTTGCAGCTGATAGCCATGAATTAGATTTTAAGGCAGCTCTAGTAATACCATTAATTAGAATCTTACCAACTGGCATCTTACCATGTTCTTTAGCCATTCTCTTAGATTCAGCTAAGAATTCTTGGATAGATACATCTGATCCTGGAAGTAATTGAGTATCTCCTTCTGATACAACGCTAATTCTCTTCATCATTTGCTTAATGATAATTTCGATATGCTTATCAGAAATTTCAACACCTTGAGCACGATATACGGCTTGTACTTCTTTAATGATATATTGTTGAGTTGTTTCAGCATCAGTGATTCTTAATAATTCTTTTGGAGCATATGAACCTGGTTTAATTGCATCACCACGGTTAATCTTATCTCCTTCTTCAACATTTAATTGAATGTGTTCATCGAATGAATAAACCTTCTTAGTACCATCATTTCCTTCAACGATAACATCTTTTACGCTACCTCTAGAATTGATTGCTTTAATTGTACCTGTAATTTCAGATAGAATAGCTTTCCCTTTAGGTGTACGTGCTTCAAATAACTCTTGAACACGTGGTAGACCTTGTGTGATATCACCTGCAGAGGCAACACCACCAGTATGGAATGTACGCATTGTTAATTGGGTACCTGGTTCACCGATTGATTGAGCGGCGATAACACCTACGGCTTCACCAACCTCAACAACTAGGTTAGTTGCTAGGTTTCTACCATAACACTTAATACATACACCACGTTCACTGTTACAGTTTAAAACATTTCTAATACATACACTCTTGATTCCGCTCTTCTTAATAGCGTCTGCGATATCATTTGTGATTAATTCATTCTTCTTTACATATACTTCGCCAGTATTAGGATCTGTTACGGTCTTAGCAGCAAATCTACCAACGATTCTATCATATAATGATTCGATTTCTTTGCCATCGGCACCTCTAAATTCAGATACCCAAGCACCCTTATCTGTATGACAATCTTCTTCACTAACGATAACATCTTGACTTACGTCAACTAGACGTCTTGTTAAGTAACCTGATTCAGCTGTCTTTAAGGCTGTATCTGTAGAACCCTTTCTAGCACCATGTGTAGAAATGAAGAATTCTGGAACGGTAATACCTTCGAAGAAG
>JAILIR010000233.1 GCA_024695185.1 bacterium
ATATATGATATAATTTATATGGATCCAGTAATGGATTACTTATGGGACCCTTTGTGGCCTAGAAAGAAAGGAAATTGAATATGAAAAACAGTATTAAAATTAAAAAGATGGTAGGAATTGCTACACTTGCATCTTTAGTTATTGGATTGCAATTCTTATCAAACTACGTTACTTTTGGTAGCGTAAGCATTACTCTTGCATTAATTCCAATCGCTGTGGGAGCTATTTTATATGGACCTATCGTTGGTATGATTTTAGGAGTAATTATGGGGCTTGTAGTTATCGTTGCACCATCAACATTAACTTACTTTATGCCTGTAAATCCAGCCGCAACAGTTATACTTTGCTTATTAAAGACAGGACTTGCTGGATTAATTAGTGGATTAATCTTTAAATTATTTGCTTTTGTTGCAAAGAAGAAAGAAAAGAAGTCTACTAAAAACACTTTATTTGCATTTGGTATTATTATTGCTGGTTTAGTAATTCCAATTATTAACACAGGCTTATTTATCGTTGGTGCATCAATCTTCTTTACAGAGATTTATGGATCAGCTATGGCTGTAATAGAAGCTGTAATTGCTACAAACTTCTTTATTGAATTTGGTGTTAGTGTTGTTTTATCACCAGTATTAGTTTATTTAATCAAAGCTTTAACATATCAAACTGATTTAGGCTTTACTTCAGATTTTAGTTCATTTAATGAAGAAAAAAGCAATCAATTTGATGAATATGAAGAAGCAGAAATAAAAGAAGAAAAATTAGAAGCATAGAAGGTGAAGTAATGGTTTTATTAGTAGATGTAGGAAATTCAAATATCGTTTTTGGCTTTGCTGAAAATGACAAAATTGTTAATACTTTTAGATTTAAAAGCTTAACTGATATAACAACTGATGAATATTACTTACTTATTAAAACTATGGTTGATAAATATAATGTAACTGATGTAATTATTTCATCTGTTGTACCTGTTATAACTAGTGCTTTAAAAAAGCTATTTAATAAATATTTAAAAAAGGAACCGCTTATTATTGGACCTGGTATAAAAACAGGAATTGAGCTTAAATGCGATGACCCAAAAACAGTTGGTGCTGATATGATTTGTGATTGCGCTGGTGCTATGAAATACTTTAATGAAGCCATTATCATAGATTTAGGTACAGCTACAAAATATATTTACACAAAGAATAATAAGTTCTTAGGATGCTCTATTGCTCCTGGTGTTTCTATCTCTATGAAAGCACTAGTAAACAATGCCGCATTGCTTCCACAATTTGAACTTATTACACCTAAAAAAGTATTATCAACTAATACCATTAACTGTCTACAATCAGGGGTATTATATGGAGCTAGTAGCCAAGTAGATGGAATGATAGATAATATTTTAAACGAGCTTGAAAATAAAGATATTAAGATTTTAGCTACTGGAGGATTAAGTGGTGTTATTATTCCTTTATGTAAACATGAAATTTTAAGAGTAGAAAACTTAACTTTATATGGATTACTTGAAATATATAATAAGAATAAGTAGGGAGTGTTATATATGGCTAATTTAGTAGAAGTCAAACATCCTGGAATTCATTTAGAAAATGAAATTAATAAGCTTGGTATGAGCGTCAATGAATTTTCTGTTAGAACTATGATTCCTTTAAAAACATTAAATAAAATCATTAAAGGTGAATCTAATATAACTGTTGATATTGCTAAAAAGATATCTACCTTCTTTAATACAGATATAGTTCACTGGATGAACCTACAAACTAAATATGATGAATATTTAATTGATGTAGAAAATCATAAAAACATTAATAAAGAAATAGAAGTATTAAAATACTTTGATAAGGATTTCTTAAAGAAAGTAATTGATAAATCTATTAACTTAAATGATAAAGAAAGTGTTGTTTATGATTTAAGAAAAAAATTAATGGTTAATAACTTAGAATTACTTAAAACTGATGATATCTTTAATATCTATAAAGAAACAGCCTTTAAGCCAGAAGAAAAAATAATGGTATTACAAAATGCCTTCATTTCTTATGCATACTCTATTACAAATCATAATAGAGGTAAGAATTATGATTACACAGATAATACTAATATTGTTGAAGGCTTAAAGAAGTTAACTTTAAACGATAAGAACCAATATCAAAACATTAAAGACTTCTTAAAAAAGAAGGGTATCAATATTGCGATTGTTCCTTTTATTAAGGATTCAAATATTGTTACTTTTGTTAGATTCTTACCAGGAGAAAATAGCGTCATTATAGGAATTAATGATAAATTAAGTGATGCATATTTATTCTTATTTAATCTTCTTGCTGAATTATCCTATACATATAGAATTCATAAGAATTTATTTAAAATAATCTATGCTGATCAAGTTCTAGATGATTATGCAAAAAGATTTGCTAATCTAACTTTCATCGATAGTGATGAATATGATTATTTCATTCAAATTCATGATTTCTCAGCTAAGGCAGTTGATCTATTCTGTAAAAAGATTAATGTTGCTAAATATATTGTTGTGGGTCGTTTAAGACAAGATAAAATGATTAAAAAAGCTGACTTAACAAAAGAAAATAAAGAATATAAGCTTAATTAG
>JAILIR010000005.1 GCA_024695185.1 bacterium
CTTTTACTTTCTATATTATACAAAGTAATCGCGTTGTTATCGTATTTTATAGTACCATTCTTTATTTTTAAGGCACTAAATGTAGATATTACAGCCTCCAAAATAATGTATATTATTTGGATGACGGCTTTTGCTTATGTAATTATGAGCTTTATGCCTACCCCAGGATCAAGTGGTGGCGCTGAATGGGCATTTGAAGAAGTATTTGCGTTAAGCTTTGCTGGTGTAACTGGTGCTATAACAGCTAGTGCTATATTATTATGGAGATTTTTAACATATTATCTTGTAATGATACTTGGTGCTATAAGCGCTATATGCGTTAAAAGAAGAAAGGAAGATGAAGAAGAATGCGAATTGGAATCTTCACAGACAGCTACGTACCCCAAGTCAACGGAGTAAGTGTAAGCTGTATGAACCTTTATAGAGGCTTAACTATGTTAGGTAATGATGTATATGTCATTACTACAGATCATAGAGAAAAAACAGATGCGGCTGATACACACATCATTCGTTTAGAGGGCTTTGATGTGCCTTTAAAGAACTTTGATGGCTTTCAATTAGTTCCTGCCGCAAATAAATATTATAAATTAGTAAAAGAAATGAATTTTGATATTATTCATGTTCATACAGAGTTTTCTATAGGTAGATTTGGTATTAGATGTGCTAAAAAGTATAAAATACCTTATGTTTATACAATGCATACTATGTATGAGGATTATATGCACTTTGTTATTAAGTTTGGTAAACCATTACTTAAAAAACCATATCTAGCATATATTGAAGGAATGATGAGATGGATTTGTAAGAAAAGTAGTGCTATTGTTATTCCTCATGAAAAGGTTAGAGATATGTTTATTAGATATGATTTATCTAAGGATAATAAAATACATGTTATTCCTACAGGAATAGATTTAGATAAGTTCTATAGAAAAAGATACTCTGAAGAAGAAATACAAGCTTTAAAGGATTCTTTGGGCTTAAAGGATGAATTTGTTATATTATCAGTTGGTAGAGTAGCTTTTGAAAAATCAATTGATTTTATGATTAAAGAATATAATCAATTTGCTAGAAGCGTTAAAGCTAAATTTGTTATTGTAGGGGATGGACCAGCGATGGAAAGTTTAAAAGCCTTAGTTGCTGAACTAAAGCTAGAAGATTATGTTATATTCACAGGTATGGTTCCATACACTAATATTGGCTTATATTACATGATTGGTGATATCTTTGTTAATGCAAGTGTTACTGAAACACAAGGCTTAACATATATTGAAGCCTTGTCAAGTAACCTTCCAGTAGTCGTAAGATATGATAAGAACCTAGATGGTTTAATCACAGATAGAGAAAATGGTTTATTCTATAATACACCAGATGAATTTAAGGATAAGGTAATTGAAATAATAAATGATAAAAAATTATTAATGCATCTAAAGGAAAATGCATATAAGACAGCTAAGGTATATTCAAAACAAAATTATGCAGAAACAATTAATAACCTATATAAAAGTATATTAGAAAAGAAAAAGTAGGCGATAATTATGAAAATTGTTATTATAGGAGCCGGAAAAATAAGTACTGCTATAATAAAACATGCAACACTAGAAAATCATGAGGTAACAGTAGTAGATACAAATAGTAGTGTTATCCAAAATATTGTTGATAGCTATGACTGTATGGGCTTAGTAGGTAATGGCCTACTTACTGATACCTTATATGAAGCTAATGCTAATAAGGCAGATATGGTCATTGCTGCAACACGTAGTGATGAGACTAATATGCTCGCATGCTACTTTTCAAAAAAAATGGGCGCTAAATCGACTATTGCGCGTATTAGAAATTATGAATATTCTAAACAATTATTAATGCTAAAAGGTACACTTGGTATAACAATGACTATTAACCCTGAATTAGAAAGTGCTAGAGAAATTGCTAGAATTATCAATTTCCCTAATGCTTTAAAGATAGAGTCATTCGGTCAAGGGAATGTCGATTTAGTAGAATTTTTCGTGCCTGAAAATAGTCCACTTATTGGCCAAACATTATATGAATTAAACAAGAAAAATCATTTAAATGTTTTAGTCTGCGCTGTAGAACGTGGAGAAGAGGTATTTATACCTAAAGGTCAATTTAAGATTCAAGCAAGAGATAGAATACATATTACTTGTGAAAGAAATGAATCTAGAAGATTTATGACTAAGCTAGGCTTCTTCCAATCAAGATTAAAGAGTGTTTTAATTATTGGTGGAGGTGGTATTTCAGTATATCTTGCTGAAGAACTATTAAAAAATAATTTTGATGTTAAAATTATTGAATCAGATTTAAATAAATGTAATGAGTTAGCTATTACTCTACCTAATGCTAAAATTATCCATGGTGATGGAACTGACCAAAATGTACTAGATGAAGAAGGTATAGATAATACAGATGCTATTGTATGCTTAACAGGTAATGATGAAGAAAATATTATCTTAAGCTTATATGCTCATAAGAAGAAGGTAACTAAGATTATTACTAAGATTAATAAGGTTAGTTACGGTGAACTAATGGCTAGTGTAGATATGGCTAGTATAATTTATCCAAAAGAAATTACAGCAAGCCAAATCTTAAGCTATATAAGAGCAACATCTAATACTCGTGGTAATCAAATTAAAAAGCTTTATAAGCTTATTAATGATCAAATAGAGGTATTAGAGTTTGAAGCAGGTGAAAACTCTAAAATACTTGATACACAATTAAAAGACTTAAAACTTAAAAACAGTGTTTTAATTGGTGGTATCATTAGGAATAATGAATACATTCTTCCAACAGGTTCAACGACAATACAAGATAAAGATAGAGTTATTATTGTCACAAATAATACTACACTTAATGATATGGATGACATATTAATCTAATATGAATTACGGAATTACAAGAAATATTTTAGGTAAAATTATATTATTAGTTGCTTTATTTATGGTTTTACCTATGTTTGTTG
>JAILIR010000065.1 GCA_024695185.1 bacterium
GGACATTTTATTTAAATGATTTAATTCTAATTTGATCTAGGATTCGCATTAATTCTAGAGTTTTATATGTGCTCCACATTCTTGATTCAGTTAATCCATCATGAATAGCTTTATAAGCATCCATGAATTCATATTCATATCCTGTATATTTAGCTTTTACATCTATGGTGTTAGTAAGCATATTTTCTATATTTGTGATTTTTATAACAGTAGGATTATTTGAACTATCAATATAAACATCGAAGTTTTCAGTTTCTATTTTGATATATGTTTCCAAATCTTTAGCAACATTACAAACACATCTAGCCTCAAAATCATCATAAACAATGGAAATATCTGTATGTACATCTACAAAGGAATCTGAATAATACATGTTGTTTATAAAGATATTTTTATATGAGAATCCAAAACATCTAAGTGCAAAGCTTATTGGATATACTCCTAAATCAAGTAGAGCTCCACCACCTAAGGCATTACTTTTAATACGCTCTTTTTCATAAACTGGACAATTAAATACACCATAGAAGCTTTTGATTTTTTCATTTTTAAGTATATCTAATAATTTCTGATTAAATGGCATATAGCTAGTCCATAAAGCTTCAGAAATGTATAAATTCTTTTGTTTAGCCAGATTAATTACTTCCAAGGCCTCGCTATAATTTAGAGCAAATGGTTTTTCACAAATAACATTTTTATTATGTTCTAGGCATAATCTCATATCCTCATAGTGAGTTGAATTAACAGTAGCAATATATACGAGCTCAACTTCATCATCTTTAACTAAATCTAAATATGATCCATATGCTTTTTCACTATTATATTTTTTCTTAAAATCTAATGCTTTCATGATATCACGGCTAGCAACAGCATATAATTCATAGTTTTTATCCATCATATTGATAGTTTCAGCTATTTTACTTGCTATGTGACCACAACCTAATATTCCTATTTTCATATATATCGCCTCCTTGTTATTTTTATTATAATATATAATACAAAATAAATGCAAGGTTTAAAGAATACGTTTTCTAATTATACAAATTTATAAATTATGTTTACTTATTTAATCTAATAAAGTATAATCATTGTGTATGAAAGTGAATTAATCACTTTAATGGAGGTAAAAAACATGAAAAAAATGAAATTATTACTTAGTGCAACAATTTGTGCTGGACTTGCATTTAGCTTAGCTGGATGCGGAAAGAAAAATGAAGATAAAACAGTTACTAAAGCAGCTGCTAATAAAATTGTTATTGGGTTTACTTGTTTTGCTCCAATTGCTTATAATGATGATAATAATAAGTTAACTGGTTTTGATGTTGAATTAGCTAAAAAAGTATTTGAACAAATTGATAAGACTAACAATACTACTACAACAGTTGAATTCTTAGAAATTGATTGGGATAGTAAAGAAACTTTACTTAAGAATGGTACTATTGATTTAGTATGGAACGGTTTAACTATTACTAATGAAAGAAAAGAAAATATGGAAATATCTATTCCTTATTTAAACAACGAACAAGTTGCTGTTATTAATAAAAGCGATAGTGCTAAATTCAATAGCATCGAATCTTTAAAAAATGCAACATGCACTGTTGAATCAGGTTCTGCAGGTGAAGAAGTTGCAGAAGGTAAAGTTAAAGAAGTAGTAGCTTGTGATTCGCAACTTAATGCATTAAATAGAGTAAAAAATGGAGACTCTGATTGTGCTGTAATTGATTCAGTTATGGCTGGATATTATACAACTACATCTAGTTTAAAAGATGATTTAATGATTATTAAAGATGTTGTTCTTGCTACAGAACAATATGGTATTGCTGCTAAGAAAGGTAATACAAAATTAATTAATGATATCAATGCTGCATTAAGAGCAATCAAAGATACAGAATTTAAAGATTTAGCTGAGCAATATGGTTTAACTGATTTTATCGCAGTTGAATAATTATAAATTAACTAAATAAATATGAGGGCATTATGCCCTCTATTTGTCTATAAGAAAGGAGGAATACGATGTTACCTTATATAAGATATAAATCAAATAAAAAAGTATTAAACGTTTTAATGTTTATACCAAATTTAATTATG
>JAILIR010000067.1 GCA_024695185.1 bacterium
CCAAATCACCATTTCTTTAAAGTATTTGGAAAATATTGTAAGAATAAACTAGTATTAACACTTGATGATAAAAATGTAGAAAAATACTTAAGAGGAGAACAGCTTGATATAGAATTACCTAAAGGCTATGGTGTTATAATGATAGACGGCTTATCTTTAGGCGGTTTTAAATCTAGCGATGGAGTATTAAAAAATTTATATCCAAAAGGTCTTAGAAATTTCTAAGTCTTTTTTATATAATGCGCTATAATAATATCTGGGGTGATTTTTTTATTAAAAAGAAATTATTATTAACATTGACAGTTTTAGGAGCCTTTGTATTTGCTGGTTGTGGAAAAAAAACAACAAAAGAAACTACTAAGGGAAACACAACTGTTTCAACTACAAAAAAAGTTTCAACAACTAAAGCCATCACAACTAAGAAAAGCACAGAGCCTGTTGTTTTAGATGGTAATATTAAATATGAATACAAATATGATGCAAGTGGAAACATTACTGATCTAGTTAAATCATATAAAAAAACTGTTTCAAGTCCATATGTTGCTTATAAGAAAGAAGTTATGACATATGATACATATAATGCCATAACAGAAAAAATATATTACAAATATGATGAAGAAGCTGGTGATTTTGTAAAGACATATAGATTTACGCAAGAGAATAACACAAGCGGTAATCCTCTTAAAACTATAGAGTATACTTATGATGGAGAAACTGATTCATGGGAAGAAAGTGAAATGAGAGAATTTACTTATAACGGATCATCTAATTATGCTTCTAGCTATATTATTTATACATACAATGATGGCGCATTCCAAAAGAACTCAAGAATTAATAATACCTATAATTCAAAAGGTTCTATAGTAGAAACCATTAGAGAAGCATGGAATAAGACAGAAAACAAATGGGTAAACAAAACTAAGAGTATTAATAATTATTCAACTGATAATAAGCTAATGGACCTAATTGATTACGAATGGGAAGATAATGATTGGGTTAATAAAGGTAAAGGCGATATAACATATTATACTGATGGCAATGAACATGAATATACTTATTATCTGTGGAAGTCTAATGACTGGAGTTTCCTATCAAAATCAGTTTATACATATGAAAATGGAAAAAGAAAAGAACATATTTCATATCAAAAATATGGTGAGGTTATTAGAGCAAGTAGTAAAGCAGAATATTTATATGGGTCTGATGGAAAAGATTATTGCTTAATAGGATATAGCACTAGTGATGGAGAGAACTGGACATATTCATATAAGTACGAATACTTAAATGATAAATATGATGATTATTTATATTATCGTAGCTATTATTGGAATAGTGAATCTAGCTCTTTGGTAGGACCTATAGAATAATTAATAAGCCTGCAAGGATAAACTTGCAGGTTTTTTTCTTAAATATTTATTAAATATTATTATTCGTCTTGACAACATATATTTAACAGGTTTATAATAAAACCGACCGACTGGTCGAGGAGGCAATTATATGAGAACTTTATGTAAGTACTGTGTTAAAAAGCCTGTAACAGTCTTGATGGCTGTTTTGATCGTTGTTGTATTTGGTATTTTCTCACTTACAAGAATGAGTTTGGCTTTATTTCCAAATTTAAATTTGCCATATGCTGTAGTAGTTACAACATATGTAGGCGCAAACCCAGAACAAGTTGAAAAAGAGGTAACCATTCCTATTGAACAACAGCTTGTCACATTAACAAATTATCATGCATTAGAATCAACATCTAATGAACACTATTCAATGATTATGATTGAATTTGAAGATAATACAAATATGGATAATGCATTCTTAGAAATGAGAGAATCACTAGATGCTATTAGCTTTGTAAAAGGCGTTGATAAGCCAAAAATCATGCGTATTACAGCTGATATGATGCCTATTGTATCTGTTTCAGTTGCTAAAACATATGGTGAGGGCGTAACTGATGAAGAAGCTCTAATTAAAACCACTCAATGGGTTAAAAATGAACTTGAAGGTGAGTTAGTTAAAATTGATGGTGTAGCTCAAATTAGTTATACAGGTACAGCTGATGTAGTACTTAATTTAAATATAGATGATAATTTACTAGCTTCTAAAGCTCCTGGTCTTACAAAGGATAAGATCTTACAAATTATTGAGGATACTAATGAAGCTGATGGTTTAATTGGTGTTACAGTTGATACAGATGGAATAAAAATGCTATATATTGGTAACCCTACAAAGACTATTGAAGAATTATCTAAATTACCTATTTATTATAACGGAAGTGATTTAGTTAGAATATCTGATGTATTGGCAAGTCCTATTACATTTAAGAATAATGATACTACTTCATATAACAAGATGAATGGTAAAGCAGGTATAACTATTAGTTTCCAACAAGATTCAAGTGCTGAATTAACTGAAGTAGTAAAGAATATTAAGAATAAATTTAAAGAACTTACAAAAGAAGACGAATCATTACAAGTAATCTATATTCTAGACCAAGGTGAGTATGTTGAAACATCAATTGGTACAGTTATAGATAATCTAATTCAAGGTGCATTACTTGCTATAATCATTCTATTGATATTCTTAGTAAGTATTAAACCTACATTAATAGTTGCTGTATCTATTCCAACATCAATTATTGCAACATTTGCTGCTATGTATTTTGCTGGTATTAACTTAAATATTGTATCTATGGGTGGTTTAGCTCTAGGTATTGGTATGTTAGTTGATAACTCGGTAGTAGTTATTGAAAATATATTTAGAATGATTAAAAACGGAAAGAGCAAGAAAGAAGCAGCAATTATGGGTGCTGCTGAAGTAGCTGGAGCTATTACAGCTTCAACACTTACAACTCTAGCTGTATTTATCCCAATTATGTTCTTAAAAGGTTTAGCTGGTTCAATTTTCAAAGAAATGGCTTTAACAGTATGTTTCTCACTAGGATGTAGTTTAATAATTGCCTTAACTGTAGTTCCAAGTGCTGCCGCTAAATTCTTAAGAGATAAAGATGATGAAGTTAAAGAAACAAAATTACAAAAACTTGATGCTAAGATTAATGGAAACAAGAAAGTTGGTTATACTGTTACTGGTTTAGTAATTGCTTTAATTGCTATATCAGCCGCTCTAATTTCTATATTAGCTATTAAGTTAAGTATATTCTATGGTATATTAATTGGTTTAGTAATTGCTTCATTTATGATAGTTACTCTAATCAGTAGTAGAGGAAAAATAGAAAATAAAGAAGGTAAAATCACAAAAGCTTATGAAAAGACTATTAGATGGTCAATTAATCATAAGACAATCGTATTATTATCTTCAGTTGCATTATTAATTGTATCTGTCTTCCTAGCATTAACAAAAGGTTTTGCCTTAATACCTGCTACAGATGAAGGATCAATTAGTGGTAGTGTAGTAATTGTAAGTGATATGCCAAGTAGTTATGTATATTCTGTTGCTGATGATTGTACAAAAGCAATCCTAGATTCAAGTGAGGATGTTGAAATTATCCAAACTAGAGTTGGTAGCACTTCATTAATGTCTACAATTTTAGGACAATCAGGTAGTGGAACAACTATTAACTTCACTATTGCTTTAAAAGATGATAGAGCAAAATCAACAAGAGAAAACAGAAAGATAGTAGAAAAAGCTATTAGAGAATGTGTTGATATGGACTTTGTTGAAGAAAATGGCATCCAATTTAGTGAAGCAAGTTCTATGGGATCTATGCTTGGAACAAGTGGAACTATGATTTATGTTGAAGGTAACAACCTATACGAACTTGAAGCTGTTGCTAATGATTTAGTTGATGTATTAAAGACTGTTGAAGGCGTTGAAAAACCAAATAACGGTGTTACTCAAGGCAGTGATACAGTTAAAATTACTGTAAATAAAGATGAAGCTATTAAACTTGGCTTATTCTCAATGGATTATTCTAATTCTGTTAACTTATTATATAAAGGATTAGGATATGATATTAATACAGCTGGTCAAGATGTATTAAAGGTTAATGTTGATGGTGTTATGTATGAACTTGCTTCTACATCAACTCAATCAATTGAAAACTTCAAAATGCCTAAAGAATTATTCTTAGGTTCAATTGCCGTATTTGATAACAATTTATATCAATTACTTGATGTTTATAGTGGAACTGTATATATGATGAACCCTAAACTAGCTGCTATACTTGCTCCTCAAGAATACATCCAAGCATTAGTTGCTATGGGTATGAGCGTAGAAGAAGCTACTGCAGCTACAGAGGCTACTGCAACAGCTATTATGACTGGCGTGGAAAAATTAGTTATTATTAATCCTAATTTATTCTATAATAAGAATTTAGGAAAGCTTGAAGAATATGTTATTAGTACACCTTTAGCTCCAACAAATTATGGAATTAGAGATAACGGAAATTTATATTTAATTGATACAGATACAGATGTTGAAGGAATAGTTAGTGTTAATTCACAAATCAAAGCATATATCTTAGATGCTGTAACAAATACAACAACTATTGAATATCAAACAGGATTTACAACAATTTCTCGTAATGGTAAAAATAGATATTTACTTGTTACAGGTCAACTTAAAGATGGTTATAATGCAACTAAGGTTGGATCTAAGGTAACAAGTGCTGTTAATGATTATTTAAAGAGTGATTCATTTAAGCCTTATGAAAATACAGTTAAAGTATATGAACAAGGCGAAAATGAACAAATTATGGATATTGTTAGACAATTAGTGGTTTGTGGTATTGTAGCTATCCTACTTGTTTATATGATTATGTGTATTCAATTCCAATCATTAAAGTATCCGTTAATTATCATGGGCACAATTCCTCTAGCATTTACAGGTGGATTCTTACTATTATTCATTTGTCAAATGGAATTATCAATGGTTGCTTTAATCGGTCTAGTAGTATTAGTCGGTGTTGTTGTTAATAATGGTATCGTTATAGTTGACTACATGAATCAACTAGTGGAAGAAGGAATGCCTATTAAAGAAGCAGCTGTTACTGCTGGTAAGACAAGACTAAGACCAATCTTCATGACAGCATTAACAACAATATTCGCCTTACTAACAATGGCTTTAGGTATTGGTGAAAGTGCTGAAATCATGCAACCACTTGCTGTAGCAGCAATCGGTGGTTTAACATATGCAACAGTATTAACATTACTTGTTGTTCCATCATTATATGTTATGATGAGTAGAAGAAAGATTAAAAAAGAAGAAGCAAATAATACTAATTCTTTAGAAGAAAGTGAAAACAATGGAGAAATCGCAAGTAACGAAGAATAAGATACTTGATTGCACAATCGAAATGCTTAAAAGTGGCGACATGGATACATTATCTATGAGTAAAATCGCCACAAAAGCAGAGATTGGCAAATCAACTATTTATGAATATTTTCCTAGTAAAGAAGAATTAGTTAAAAGTGCTTTAAAAAGAGAGATAGATATTTCACTTGAAGATTTCTTATCTGTAAAAATGGGTAAAACTTTATATGAGTCATATTATGCTCATATGAAAAAAGGATTAGAAATAGCACAAGATGCTATTCAACTAGTAGGATTTCCTAGTACAAATAATATAAGCTTTATGAATAAAGAGGAAATCGATGAAATGGTATCTGGTGCACTATTACCTGTATTTGAAAGATTGACTGAAATATATTTCCAAGGCGTTAATGAAGGGACTATCACTCCAAAACGTGATTTCTCAGACAAATTATATGTTTTGGCAGCGTTCTTTAAAGGGATGCTTCTTGAAAAATATAAACACAATATTCCTGATGAAGAATTCTTAAGTGATTTATATGAAAATGTATTAATATTAGTTAACAATTAAAAGCTGATTATTCAGCTTTTTTTGTTTAAAATATTATTTTTAGCTTATGAAAAGGCTTTAATATTGTAAAAGTAAGATTATAATTATAAAATTATAATGTAGATGAGTGGTAAGGAGGAATCAGTGATGTTTTACGAAGGATTAGAACCACAAGGTGCATTAAGCTTTTTATTCACAATTGCAATAATTCTTTTATCAACTAAGACATTAGGATTATTGATGAGGAAAATTGGATTACCGCAAGTTTTAGGTTATATTCTTGCCGGTGTTTTGATTGGGCCTGCTATTTGGGGACTATTTATTGCCGAAGAAGATTTAGCTGGATTATTATTCCCACTCCATGAGAGCGCAGAGTTAAAAGCCTTCGCAGAGGTTGGCGTAATACTGGTATTGTTTATGGCTGGACTTGAGACGGATTTAGGAGAGTTAAAGCGAAGTGGGTTAATTTCTCTATTAATTGCCCTAGGTGGTGTATTACTACCGCTTGGTCTTGGAATATTAGCCGGTGGAATGTTCTTAGGCTTTGAAGACTTTATAGCATGTGTTTTCATAGGAACAATTATGACAGCTACATCGGTTGGTATTACCGTAGAAACCCTAAGAGAAATGGGAAAATTAAAAGGAAAAGTAGGAACAACAATCCTTTCTGCTGCTATTATTGATGATGTTTTAGGTATTATTGTTTTATCAGTAGTGTTAAGTGTATCAGGTAAAACTGGAGAAAGTTCGCCTGTTTTACGCGTAATAAACTCTAATGGTAATGTTGCTATATCAATTTTATGGATGTTATTATTCTTTGTTTTAGCTATTGTTTTTGGTATTGTTTTATCTAAGGTGTTTACACATCTAGAAAAGAAACATCCAAAAACAAGAAGACAATTATTATATTCACTAGTAGTATGCTTTGGATATGCCTTTGTGTCTGAATATGTATTTGGTGTTGCTGATATCACTGGTGCATACATCGCTGGTGTTATTTTATCAACAAACCACAAGAGTGCCGCATATGTAGATAAGCGTGTTAATACAAACACATATATGATATTTGGCCCAATATTCTTTGCCAATATAGGTATAGGAATGGCTTTTGATCAAATGAGTATTAAAATGTTCTTATTCGGTTTGGTATTCGTCTTATTTGCTATTTTAGGAAAAATTATTGGGTGTGGAGCTATCGCAAAAGCAACTAAATTCAGTCTCAAGGACTCACTCAAGATTGGTGTTGGTATGATCGCAAGAGGTGAGGTTGCTCTTGTTGTAACTCAAAAAGGAGTAGATGCAAGAATCATTGAAGGAAAGTATATGACTGTTGTTGTAATGCTCGTTCTGGTAAGTTCCATCCTTGCTCCAATACTATTAAAACTATTGTTTAAAAATGACCCAAAAGATGATGGTAATAATCAAAATGAAACAAATAATAATATAGTAGTTGAGAATAATGATAGTAGTGCTCAACCTGCTGAAATTGTTCAAAATGTTAGTTCTAATGAGGCCCCTCAGGCAGGTTAGAATAAGAAGGAAAAATAAAATTTTATATTGAAAATATAGGCGTGAACAAATAGAAACTTTTAGCTAAAAAAAAGGGCGCAAAAAAATAAAAATAGATATTTACAATTAAAATTGTGTATGCTATAATATAAGCGTTGTCTAGTGGATTGAAGAAATGTGCCCATAGCTCAACTGGATAGAGCGTTTGACTACGGATCAAAAGGCTGAGGGTTCGATTCCTTTTGGGCACGCCATACATCGGGAAATAGCTCAGCTTGGTAGAGCGCTTGGTTTGGGACCAAGATGTCGCAGGTTCGAATCCTGTTTTCCCGACCATTTTATTATATGGCCCTATAGCCAAGTGGTAAGGCAAGGCACTGCAACTGCCTGATCATTGGTTCAAATCCGATTGGGGCCTCCAACTGAAATTAAAGCTTTGATATGTCAAAGCTTTTATTTATTTATTTTTTTTATTTTTTCACTTTTTTTCAAAGATTTTGGTACTTTGTCCGTATATATAGTATGAAGGATGAAAAAAAGGTGATAAAAATGTATTTAGGCTTAAAGATAAGAATTTACCCAAACAGTGTGCAAAAGAAAATAATAGATGAACATATAGAAGGAGCTAGATATGTATATAATTATTTTTTAAAATATGCTAAGGATAATAAGATATATGATGATACAATATGGAAGAAAAAACTATATACAATGATGAAAAATGATAATAATGATCTATTAAATAATTGTGATTACTTCTTACTTTTAACCCAATTAGATGTTTTAAAAACTTCTTATGATAGATTCTTTAGGGGAACAATCAAAAATGAACCATATTTCAAAAAGAAGGGCGCGCTTGTTTCTGCTTTTAAAATTCATAACAAAAATGACTCAATAAAAATAGAAGATAATAAAATATATATAAAAATGTTAGGATATATGAAATTTCGAAACAAAAAAGATATTTCTAAAAATAAGATTTATTCAGCTATTGTTAAGAAAACTCTAGATGATATTTATGAAGTTTCAATTCTTTATGAAAATACTATTGCTCCTATAGAAAAGGCATATCAAAAAGTAGGTATTGATTTAGGAGTAAGAAAATTCATAACTACATCAGATAGTAATTATTACTTA
>JAILIR010000086.1 GCA_024695185.1 bacterium
CTTTTAATTCTTGAATATATTAATTTACTATATTTTTCAACCATAAAACTATAAGCTTCATCATTACCATTTTTAACTAAATAAATGATTTCATTATCATTATAATCTGCGTAACTTTTCATAACATCACCTTTAGGCAAATTATAATAAAATATATATTTTTTGTCAATTAAAAAAACGGCATAATCTAGCCGTTTTATAAAATTCAAAAAATACATGTGTTTTAAACGCTATTTATTTAGTTTTTTTCTAAAAATTTCATAGATTATAATGCCTGCAGAAACACTGGCATTTAAGGATTCTACATGACCTACCATAGGTATAGAAATGATATAATCACACTTTTCTTTTACCAAACGTGATATACCTTCTCCTTCATTACCAATGACTACTGCAAGGCTTGTTGAAGTATCAATACTTGTATAATCTTGTTTATCGTTCATATCAGTACCATAGATCCAGAAACCCTTTTTCTTAAGTTCATCAATACATCTATTAATATTATTAACTTCAATTAATTTAACATATTCAATAGCACCACAAGAAACTTTCGCAACTGTTTCATTAATACTAACACTTCTATTTTTAGGAATAATTATACCATCTAAGCCTGATGCATCCATTGTACGCATAATAGCTCCTAAATTATGTGGATCAACTATTCCATCTAAGATTAAGAAATATTGTTTATCTCCATTAATTACTTCTTCTAGACTATATGTCTTATAATCTTCTACATCTAAGGCTATACCTTGATGTAGTCCTAGTTTATCAAGTACATTTTTATCTGCTACATCAATTTTAACATTGTTTTCAGTTAGTTTATTTATAATAAACTTTTCTTTATCATAAAACTTATTAGTAACATAAGCTTTATAAACCTTATGGTTTGCTTTTATTGCTTCATAGCAAACATTTCTACCATATATTTTAACCAAATAAATCACTCCTTAAAAAATTAAAAGAATCAATTATGATTCTCTTAATTCTCATCAATATGACCCATCCATTCAGATAGATGAGATATTCTATCCTTAAACCAACGCCTTGTATCAGATAAAATAATCATTAATGGATATGATCCTACCATAAATACTAACAATAGTAATGCGGCAACAATGCCAATCTTCCAGAATGGAAGAATTCCAAAGAACCATGGAATTGTACAAATTAAAGCAAAGGCAATACCAATAGCCATTGTCCATAAAACACCTCTTAGGTAATTGAATGGCTTACATACTCTAAATAATACTAAGAAGCATGTGAATGTTGTAGAAATTACAACTATTGTTGATCTAATAGCTTTAAGTAATATTTCTTCATCAGTTAAAGTATTTGTATTAATATAACTGAAGAATGAACTATGATTCTTAATATATTCTACTACCTCTTCAGGCTTTCTTAAGATATCTATTATTTGTCTACCCCAACCATATTTTGGATCGCATACCCAATATGCGAGTAGGGCAAATGTTACAATAACTAAAGCGCCCGGTAAGGCCGTCCTTAAGACATTTTTGATAAAGCTTCCTTCAATTCTATTTCTATTAATTTCTAGAGCTAGGAAGAATGATGGAATACCTACAACTAAGAAGTCAATCATATATAATTGACCTGGGTCTAGTGGATAACTAGACATGAATGGTAATATGATTACTAAGAATAATAACAAAGTAGAAAATATTGTTTTTGTCAAAAACAATGTAGATACTCTTTGAATATTATTAATAACTCTTCTACCTTCACTAACTACCTTAGGTAGACTTGCGAAGTTAGAATCCATTAATACTAAGTGGCTTACATTTCTAGCAGCTTCACTACCACTAGCCATAGCTATAGAGCAGTCAGCTTCTTTTAAAGCTAGAATATCATTTACACCATCCCCTGTCATCGCAACAGTATTACCTTCAGTTTTAAGTGTTTTAATTAATAATTTCTTTTGGGCCGGACTAACTCTACCAAATACATTGAAACGAGTTGCTGCTCTAATTACATCCTTATCTGCTAAACCATCTAAGGAAATATATTTACTAGCACCTTCAATACCAGCTCTTTCACTGATCTTTGAAACAGTTACAGGGTTATCACCTGATATAACTTTTACTTCTACACCATTTTCTTTAAAATACTTAATAGTATCATATGCATCAGGTCTAATAGTATCTTCTATTAATACTAAAGCAAGTGGTTCAGGAGTACCTACTACCTCTTCACCTTTAATCTTATCAGCTTTAGCTATTAATAATACTCTATAACCTAATTTAGCATTTTTATTTACATCATTTTCTACTAAATAGAAATTCTTAGTTAATATAAATTCTGGAGCACCTAGCATGATTGCTCCTACTTTTTCAAATTCTGTTACACTATACTTTCTAGAACTTGAGAAAGGAATAATATTTTTTACTGGTAATTTCTTACCTAAGCCATATTTAGCCTCTAATGCTTGACTTGTTAGATTGTCATCATTTTGAGCATTTAATATAGCTGATATTAAATTCTTTGTTGAAACACCTGTTTCATTTTTATACTCTATTAAACCTTTAACAGTCATTGTACCATCTGTAATTGTACCTGTTTTATCTAGACATAATACGTTGACTCTAGCAAGCATTTCAATACAATATAATTCTTGAACTAATGTTTTATTATGAGCAAGCTTTACAACTGATGTTGCTAAAGCGATACTTGTAAGCAAGAATAAGCCTGAAGGTATCATACCTATGATAGCTCCAGCTGTCGTAGTTACAGCTTCTTTGTATTCACTTGAACCAAACCATGCTCCATCAAAGCCCATCTTCTTACCATAACACATTAAGAAATATATTGGACCTAATATAAATATTAAGACACCTACAGTTCTAATGATGATATTTAGGGATCTCATTATTTCTGATTTAGGTTTTTCATATTTTCTAGCTTGTTTAGTAAGCTTTTGAATATAATTTTCTTCTCCAACCTTTTCAACTCTTGCCTTACATGCACCTGAAACAACAAATGAACCTGAATATAAGACATCTCCTGGTTTTTTAAGTATTGGATCTGATTCACCAGTTAAAAGTGATTCATTTACTTCAATGAATCCTTCTATAACAACTGAATCACTACATATTTGCTTTCCATTTGTTAAAAGCATTATATCATCCAAGACAATATCTTTAACTTCTATTTCTTGATGCTGTCCATCTCTTAAGACATTGACTGTTGGAGCAGACAATATTGATAGTTTATCAATCATAACTTTTGCTCTTAAGTCTTGGACAATACCAATAATAATATTTGTTGTAACAATTAGTATGAAGAAGCATTTAGCAAATGCTCCAACACTTATTAGCCATATAGCTATACCAAAACACAATAAGTTAAATATTGTAAATATTTTACTTAATACGATACCACCAACAGTACGCGTACCTTTTTTATCATTTACATTGTCCCAATGTGCGGCAACTCTTGCTGCAACATCTTGACTATCTAAGCCTGTTTTTAAATTAGCTTTCTTTCTTCTTAAATCAAACTCTGTAGTCTTTAGAGTACCATCTTCCGCTATTTGTTTGATTTTTACCTTTTGAGGCTGATAAAATGATTCATCAACAGGAACATCAACTGGTTCTCCCTCAAATACATCTTCAATTTCATCTTCAAAAGGATTAACACTTTCCTTCTCTTTTTGTTCTAATGCTTCTTGAATTACTTCATTAGTATTAGGATCAGCAGTCTTCGCCTTTCGCGTTGCCATTTTATCACTTCCTTACTTATTGTATTCAATCATTAAATTAAATAAATAAATTATTCTTTCTATTTTATCTTTTTTGTATAAATAACCTATTAAAGCTTCAAAGCCTGTAGCTTTTTGGTATTCAGCACTACTTAAATTCTTTCTATGAGATGTAGCACTATTACGCCCTTTTTTATATATTTCTATTTCATCATTTGTTAAAATTTCATCTTCTAAAAATAAGTTTATAAATTTAGCTTGGGCTTCACCTGAGGTGAATTTAATAGCTTCTTTATGTAGCTCATTAACTTTAGTTATTCCTTTTTCAATTAAATAGTTTCTAACTAATAATTCAAAATAGGCATCTCCTATATAAGCTAATGATAGACCATTCATTAAATTAGCATCCATTATAATATTCCTTTTTCTACTAAAATGTTTCTATATTTATCAGCAGCTTCAAAATCTTTAGCAACTCTTGCTTCATTCCATTTAGCATAGCATTCTTTAGCTTCGCTATCTATTACTGGTTTAGTTGGAATAGTACCTAAAGCATTTAAAATAGTATCTAATGTATTAAAATCGCTACTAAAGTCTTCTTTACTTCTCATCTTAGTGTTAATCTTCTTTAAGATATTACTAATTAACATTAAGACATTTGGTGTATTAAAATCATCATCCATGTAAGATTCAAATTCTTTAATATCTTCTGATAATTCTTTATTAGTATTATTAGACATTGCTAGATTAACATAAGCTTGTTTATAAGCTTGAGCTATCTTAGCCCATTCTTTGTTATATTGATTCATTATTTCATCAGTATAATTAATTGGTTGACGGTAATGACTAGATAAAATGAATAATCTAAATGCTTGATAAGGGTATTCTTTAATTAAATCTTTTACCCAAATAGTTCTACCTTCAGATTTACTCATCTTTTGATTATCTATTTGGAGTCTACCTACATGCATCCAATACTTTGATAAGTGGTTATCACCACTTGCATTTGCTTGAGCTATTTCATTTTCATGATGTGGGAATTTTAAATCTGTTCCTCCACCATGAATATCTATTTCACCTTTAAAGATATCATTAATCATAACACAGCACTCTGTATGCCAGCCTGGTCTACCTTTACCCCAAGGACTATCCCACTTGATACCTACATCTGTGTTTTTCCATAAAGTAAAGTCTAGTGGACTTTCCTTACCTGTTTCAACATCTATTCTAGCACCAGCGATTAAATCTTCTTTTCTTTGGTTAGATAAAATACCATAGTCATCTATTTTAGATATTCTAAAATAAACATTACCATTATTAAAATAAGCATAACCAGTATCTTCTAAATTCTTAATGTAGTCAATCATTTGATTTAAATAATTAGTTGCATAAGGAATAACATCTGGTTTATTACTTCCTAAATTAGCAAAATCAACAAAAAATTGTGTAGCAAATTTATCTACTATTTCTTTTTCAGTTACCTTTTCTTCTATTGCTCTATTGATTATTTTATCATCAACATCAGTGATATTAGAAGCATATGTCACTTCATAGCCTTTGTA
>JAILIR010000106.1 GCA_024695185.1 bacterium
AAATATCTACTATAGTGGAACTATAAATGGTAGTGAGTATAATATGTGTACTGGAGAAACAAGAACTATTACAGATCTAGAAATCACTAAAAAGCTTGATACTAAAGACTTTTCATCCTCAGATAGTAATGTAATAAACCAAATTTATCATCCTCACTATAAGTCATTTCTATATCATATTCAACTGATTCATCATATAATTCAGTAGATTCTACAGTGGTTATATTATCTGTTTTTATGCTTTCAAGTAAGCCATATTGGTTATATATAAATACATCTTTAGCTTCTACTGTATCAGATATTTTAACATCTACTTCCATTTTTAAACTTCCTTCATCGCCTACATAATATGCATCACCGCCATATTCATATAGGTATCGATTACTTAATACTTTTTCTATTCCGATTTTTGAAATATCACCATGGAATTTACCGCTACTTGCTTTCATATATAGCTCATCATCATATGTTTCGATTTCATTTCCATCTTTTATTGTTCCTGTAACGAACATTTTATTATAACTATCTGTTCCTTGAGCAGCCTCAAGTTTTTCTCTAAACTCCCAATAACCAATTTCTGTAAAGATTTCTTTTTTCTCTTCAGTTGTTGTTTTTTGCTTTGTTGTTGTTTTTCTTGTAGTTGTCTTTGTTGTATTTTTAGTAGTTGTTTTAATTGTTGTAGATTCATTAGTTTTTGTATTAGTTACTGCAGTAGTATTATTATTTGTTTTCTTTTTAGTTGTATTACTTGTAGTTTTTTTGCTACAACCAAAAATCGATAAGGCAAGTAATCCTACTGAAGCAATTGTTATTAGTTTTCTCATAAAAAATCTCTCCTTCAAAATAATTATAGCCCTTTATAAAGTAAATTTCAAGTTAAATAAAAAAGCCCATTAGTATAACTAATGAGCATATTTTTATTTTTCATCAGAAGAAAGTATAGCCATGAATGCTTCTTGTGGTATTTCAACAGATCCAATAGATTTCATTCTCTTCTTTCCTTCTTTTTGCTTTTCAAGTAATTTCTTCTTTCTTGAAATATCTCCACCATAGCATTTTGCTAGAACGTTTTTTCTATATGCTTTTATATCACTTCTAGCAATAACCCTATTATTGATAGTTGCTTGAACAGGTATTTCAAATTGATGCTTAGGAATTATTTCTTTAAGCTTTTCACATATTATTTTACCTCTATTATAGGCAAAATCTTTATGAACTATTGTTGATAAGGCATCAACTGTATCACCATTAAGCATAATATCCATTTTTACTAGGGCGCTTTGCTTATATTCAGAGAATTCATAATCAAATGAAGCGTATCCTCTAGTTTGACTTTTTAGTTTATCAAAGAAATCATAAACTATTTCACTTAAAGGCATTTCATAAGATAAATTAACTCTTTTATCATCAATATATTGCATATTTAAGAATATACCACGTTTATTTTGACATAAATCCATAATAGAACCAACATATTCTTCAGGTGTCATTATGGATGTTCTTACATATGGTTCTTCAATTCTAGATATTCTTTGAATATCAGGCATTCTAGATGGATTTTCAATTGTATAATCAGTTCCATCAGTTAAGTATAGATGGTATATAACAGATGGTGCTGTAGCAATTAAATCAATCTTAAATTCTCTTTCGATTCTCTCTTGTATAATTTCCATGTGTAATAAGCCTAAGAAACCTGTTCTAAATCCAAAACCTAAGGCTTGAGATGTTTCAGGCTCATATACAAGGGATGCATCATTAAGTTTAAGTTTATCTAGTGCATCTTTTAAATCGTTATATTTGGCGCTATCTATTGGGTATAATCCACAATAAACCATTGGATTCATTACTTTATAACCTGGTAGAGGACTATTTGCACTATTATCATCTAGAGTGATAGTATCACCAACTCTAACAAGGTTAATATCCTTAATGGCCGCAGTTAAGAAACCTACATCTCCAGCTTCTAGGAAGTCTCTTTTTTCTTCTCTAGGTGTATGTACTCCAACCTCAACTACTTCAAATGTGGCACCATTACTCATCATTTTAATAGTATCACCTTTTTTAACACGTCCATTAACTACTCTAATAGTAGGAATTACTCCTCTATAGGCATCAAATACTGAGTCAAATATTAAAGCTTGTAAAGGGGCGTTTTCGTCACCTTTAGGAGCTGGAACATATTTAACGATTTGTTCTAGTATTTCTTTTATACCTATTCCTTCTTTAGCTGAAGCTAAAACAGCTTCATCACAAGGAATACCTATAACATCTTCAATTTCTTTTTTGACTTTATCAGGATCGGCACTTGGTAAATCAATTTTATTGATTAAAGGTAATATTTCTAGGTTATTATCTAGAGCTAAATAAACATTTGCGAGTGTTTGTGCCTCAATTCCTTGGGCAGCATCAACAACTAATATAGCTCCTTCACATGCAGCTAAACTTCTACTTACTTCATAAGTAAAGTCTACGTGTCCTGGAGTGTCTATTAAGTGCATTATATAAGTATTGCCATCATCAGCTTTATAGTTTAGTTCTACAGCATTTAGCTTAATAGTTATACCTCTTTCTCTCTCTAAATCCATTGAATCTAAGATTTGATCTTTCATTTCTCTTTTTTCTAGAGCACCAGTAAGTTCAAGTATTCTATCAGCAAGTGTTGATTTACCATGATCGATATGAGCGATTATGGAGAAGTTTCTTATTAAATTTTTTCTTTCCATAATCCCACATCCTTTCAAAGTAAAAGGACTAAATAGTCCTTATAAATTATGAAATATTCTATAAGCCATGTTCTGTAATCGGTAATCATTTATCTATAGTTTCCTATCCTTCTTATAGTTCATTTCCTACTTGAAGATTCCCCTACCAAAATTTGGGTTTCTAGCTTGCGGGGTTTACCTCGTTTCATCTTTATGTTTCCATAAAGCTCGTCTCTGTGGCACTTTTGAGTATCTATCCGTATCATTTGACTTAGGAATCGATATCGCCGTCAATGCCTAGATTTATTTATTCATCTAGCACAAACACTACAGTCATCTCAGACTGTGCTAGCATGGACTTTCCTAACATTTCTGCTCGATTACCCGAATATTTCAAAGATATTATATAGTAATAACTATATTTTGTCAATTTCAAATAAATAGAGGGCTAAATTTTAGCTCTCTTTTTA
>JAILIR010000139.1 GCA_024695185.1 bacterium
AATATACAAATTAATAAAGGAGGGATTTTATGACGAAAATTAAAAGACCACTTAATAGAAGTATTATAATAGTTTGTGCTCTTTTTGTTGGCTTACTATGTATTATTTCATCAATACTTTTATATTCTACATATACAAGGAATATGTATAAAAGGTATAAGAAACAATTAAAGAGTATTGTTAACTATGTAGAAAGTAATATAGAAGATCATCATGATATGGCAGAGTGTGCTGAAACATATATTTCTTCAGAGAAGCATGAAAAATTCCAAAATTTCTTGGATAATATGATTGATCATTATAAGGAAGCTCATTATATTTATCTAATGAAAATTACTGGAGAAAATAATAGTACAATAGTTATAGCAACAGCTAACTCCTCATATGAAAAAGAGTATGATCCTGATATGCTAATGTATCTAGGTGATGATGAAACTGAAGGATATGATGATGAGACCAGAAAACGCTTCAGAGACATATTATACGGTGATGAGGAATATGTATATTTTACTAATACATATAAAGATGATGAGGGTAATCAAATAACAGATTATACCCTTGTTCATCCTGTAACTGATCCTACTACAGGTAAAAGATATGGTTTACTATGTGCTGATATAGATATTAATGAAATTAAAACAACTGTTAATAAAACAGTATATATTAATGTCTTAATGATTTTAGGTATTGGAATATTATTTATCGTGTTATTAATTTTATGGATGAGAAAGAATGTTACAACTCCTCTATTAAAGTTAGAAAAGAGTGTTACAGAATTTGCGAACTCTTCTAGTGGTATTCGTAATTCTGAAGAATTATTATATATACCACCAGAAATAGATACTAAAAATGAAGTAGAAGCTTTATCAAATGCTTATGGTAAGCTTGCTATAGATATGAAAGAATATATTATAGGTATAGTTAAGGCTGAAAAAGAAGCACAAGGCTTAAAGCAACATGTTTCTGAAATTAATGCTCTTGCTCATAAGGATGCTTTAACACATGTTAAGAACAAGACAGCTTATGAGGAGAAGAAAGAAGAAATCGAAAAGCAAATTAAAAATGGTAATGCTACATTTGGTATTGTTATGGCTGATATTAACTCATTAAAAATTATTAATGATAAATATGGTCATGGAAAAGGTGATGAATATATCATTGGTGCTTGTATGTTAATTAGTAAAATCTATAAGCATTCACCAGTATATCGTATTGGTGGAGATGAATTCGTTGTAGTTCTACAAGGAGAGGACTATGAAAATAGAGATGAACTAATAGAGAAAGCTAAAGAAGAACTAAATAAAGCAATGAATGATGAAACAAAAGATCCTTGGAATAGATATTCAGCTGCTATAGGTATGTCTATATTTGAAAAAGATGATGACTTTGATACCGTATTTAGAAGAGCTGATAAGAAGATGTATGAAAACAAAGCAAAAATAAAAGAAACATTTGAAGTATAAAATGGTGGAAATTTCCACCATTTTTCTTTATAATTATATTGGTGATTAAAATGTTTAAAGGCGCAATCTTTGATTTAGATGGAACTATTTTAGATAGTTCAAGAGTATGGAAAAAAGTTGATACAGATTTCTTTAATAGACATAATATGAGTGTACCATCTGACTATTTAGAAAACATTAGCGCTATGAACATTTATGATATTGCTAGATACACCATTAAAAGATTTAATTTTAATTATGAGGTTAATGAGCTAGTAGATATTTGGAATAGTATGGCAAAAAAGGAATATGAGGAAAATATCGTAATTAAGCCATATGTTAAAGAATATTTATTAAAATTAAAAAGTGAAGGTGTTAAGCTAGGTATAGCAACAGCACTAGATACTTTCTTATATGAACCATGCTTAAAAAGAAATGGAATCTTTGATTTATTTGATGATCATAGAAGCTTGTCCACTATGAAAAATGGCAAGGATAGTCCTGATATATATTTATTTGTCGCAAACAAGTTAAATGTTAAACCAGAAGAATGTATGGTATTTGAAGATATATTAAAAGGATGTAGGAGTGCTTTAAGTGCTAAGTTTTATGTTGTTGGTGTTAATGATTATGATAACACCTATATAAAAGAGTATTGTAATAAATATATATATAGTTTTAAAGAATTATTATAGTTTTAAAAAAATACTATTTACAAGCAAAAACAATTGTGTTAAAATACTCAATGTAGAAAATTTAATCAAACGCTATGAAGAGAAGGAGTAGATAAATTACTGCTTATAGAGAGGGTTGTATTGGTGTAAGCAATCTAGTAAGTTTTATTGAAGGTAGTCTTGGAGCGGCAGATCGAACAGGAAACTTAGTAGTCTCTGACGGAAATAATCATTCCCGCCGTACAATGGGGAAGCGGCATAATATTGTGTTGGATAAGGTAAGGAAGTAACACTTTCTTATGAATTTAGGTGGTATCACGAGTCATTCGTCCTAAAATGGAGAATGACTTTTTATTTTACACAATAGTGCCAGAAGGAGGAAATATGGAACTATTAGAAAACTACTTAAACAAAATTGAATTTGATAACTACGATGATTTCAAGGAAAATCTAAAAATCATTATTCCTGATGATTTTGATTTTGCTAGAGATATCGTTGATAAGTGGGCAGAATTAGAACCAGATAAACTAGCTTTACTTTATTGTAATGACTTTAATGAAGAGAAGCGTTATACTTTTTCTGATATCTCAAGGCTATCAAAAAAGGCCGCAACTTATTTCTTAAAGCTAGGTATAAAAAAAGGAGATAGAGTATTAACTTTACTTCGTAGAAGAGCTGAATATTGGTTTATTGCTGTAGCACTTCATAGAATTGGTGCTGTAGTTGTTCCTGCAAGTATTCAATTAACTAAAAAAGATGTTTTATATAGATTAAAAAATGCCCATGTTAAAGCATTAATCGCAATTGATGATTCATTTGTTTTAAAGCAAATAGATGGTATTAAAGAAGAAGCTGAAGAACTAAAGCATGTTATTATCGTAAGCGATAAAGCCCAAAGTATTGGTCATGATTTTAATAGAGAATTTATTAAATGTGAAGAATGCAATACTTATAGTGGTTTAACAAATAACGATGAAATGATTATATATTTTACTAGTGGTACATCAGGTTACCCTAAGATGGCTGTACATAATAGAAGATATCCACTAGGTCATATTATAACTGCCAAATATATGCAAGCTGTTGAAAATAATGGTCTTCATATAACTCAAGCTGATAGTGGTTGGGCTAAGTTTGGCTGGGGTAATATTTATGGTCAATGGATTTGTGGATCAGCTATATTAGGCTATGACCCTATTAGATTTGATGCTTATAGATTTAGAAAGATGTTAAAAAAATATAAGCCAACAACAATGTGTGTTCCACCTACAATGTATAGATTAATGCTTGCAGATGGACTTGAAGCTGATGATGTAAAAGATATTAAGCATTTCTCTACAGCTGGTGAACCATTAAGTGGTGAAATCAATAAAGAATTCTTCTATTTAACAAATCATTATATCTTTGAAGCATTTGGTCAAAGTGAATCAACTCCATTTACTTGTACATTTAAGTATTTAGATGTTAAACCAGCAAGTATGGGTAGACCTAGTCCACTATATGATATTAAATTATTAAAATCTGATGGAACATTTGCAAAAGTAAATGAACCAGGAGAAGTAGTTATTACTAATGCTAGACAAACTTTAGGATTATTAGATCACTATGTATTAAACGATCAAAGAATTGATTGTATCGATTATAAAGGAATTTATCATACAGGTGATATCGCCTATATGGATAATGATGGATACTATTGGTATGTAAGTAGAAATGACGATATGATTAAGTCAAGTGGATATCGTATCGGACCATTCGAAATTGAAAGTGTCTTAAATACTCATCCAGCTGTAACTGAAAGTGCAATAATTGGCTTACCTGACCCAATTCGTGGTCAAATCATATGTGCTGTAATTCACTTAGCTGAAGGTTATAAACCAAGCTATGATCTAACAAAAGAATTACAAGATTATGTTAAAGTTAATACAGCACCATATAAGTATCCTAGAACCATAGTTTATGCAAAAGAACTACCAAAGACAACTAGTGGTAAGATTATTAGACATGATATATTAAAACAAATTGAAATTAATCCAGTTAAAGAAAAATCATGTGGAGCAATTATATATAAGTATGAAAATGGTGGTTTAAGATTCTTAATTTCTAAACATAAACAAGGTCACTACTCATTTACAAAGGGTCATGTAGAACATGATGAAACTGAAGTAGAAACAGCTTTAAGAGAAATTAAAGAAGAAACATATTTAGATGTTAAACTAGATACAGGATTTAGAGAGATTAATACTTACTCTCCAAAGCTTGGAACAATTAAAGATGTAATTTATTTTATAGCTACACCTACAAGTGAAAAGATTATTCTACAAGAACATGAAATAAAAGAAGCTTTATGGTTAGATTATAATGAAGCCTTAAAGACTATCACTAATGATAGTGATAAGGAAATACTTAAAAAAGCTTATGCATATTTAAAATAGAGACTAAAATTAGTCTCTTTTTTTTCGAATATTTGGTATAATTATTAGTAGGAGGTGGTTTTATGTTTGATATCGTTGATGGAATTTTAGTTAATTATACAGGTAATTTAGAAGTAGTAGAATTACCCGAAAATGTTGTTGAAATAAAACCACTAATTTTTAGAAGTCATCCTGAAATAAGGCTATTAGACTTATCTAAAACAAAAGTAAAAAACCTTTTAACAAAGACTTTTTTTGAATGTAAGAATATTTATGAAATAAAGCTACCTAATACACTTGAGGTTATAGGGTATCAAGCTTTTTCTAATTGTCAAAGCTTAGAAGAATTAGTTATACCTGAAAGTGTTACTGAGATAATGCCTGGGGCATTTGAAGAGTGTTGTAACCTTACTACTTTAAGAATACCAGCTAATATTCATGTAATAGAAATGAATGTATTTAAAAATTGTAGCAAGTTAGAGCATATTTATTTATCTGATGGTTTAACTAAAATAGGAGAAAGTGCTTTTGAAAATTGTATTAGATTAATTGAAATAAATCTACCATCTACACTTAGAACACTTGATATGTTTGCCTTTAGAAATTGTAGAGAACTACCTGCGATAGTTATTCCTAAAAATATCAAGGTTATTCCTAGAGGTTGTTTTTATAGCTGTGTTAGACTTCAAACAGTAATACTACATGATAATATCGAAAAATTAGATGACTGGTCATTTAGAGAATGTAAGATGCTTGATAAGGTCAATACTCCAGATGCTTGTAAGATAAGTCCTTGTGCCTTCTTAGATTCTAAAACAGTTAATGAACCAATTTATAAAGATAAATTTGCGATTCCTAAAAAGCAAAAATGTTATATAGCTACATGTGTATATAACTCCTATGAAACAAAAGAGCTATATGTTTTAAGAAGATATAGGGATAAGCATTTAAGACGATCAGTTTTTGGCAGATTATTTATTAGGTTTTATTATTTTAATGCGCCTATAGTAATTAAGCTATTTGGTAAGAGAAAATGGTTTAACAAAATAATGAGAAAGTACTTAGATAAAAAAGTAAAAAAGCTCATCAATAAGGGATATTTAGATACTTATTATGAGGATATAGAGACAATAAAAGAAAAATAACAATAGAAAATAGACATTTGTGTGATATAATGTATAAGGAATGTTTATATAAACATTAGAGGTGATTTGCTTGGAAGTAAAAGATAAGTTACTACTTAATGGAGCAAGATATAGCGGAAATATAGAAAAAGGAATTCCTCATGGATATGGAAAATATGAGACAGCTAATATTTTATATGAGGGATACTTTTATAACGGCCTATTTAGTTTATTTGGCGTTCTAACGGATAAGGTTATTAAATATAAGTATATCGGTGGATTTGATCGAGGTATGAAAAACGGATATGGTAAGCTTATATTTGATGATGGTAAATACTTTGAAGGTGTTTTTAATGATAACATATGTAACTCCTATGGCTATATGGAATATAGTGATGGAGAGGTTTATGTTGGTGAATTTAAAAGCAATCTAGCAAATGGTAGTGGTACTGTTTATTATGCCAATGGTAATGTATTTACGGGATTATTTAAAAATGATAAAGAATGTGGTTTAGGTGTAATTGTAGAAAAGGATAATAATTCTTTTGGTATTAAGGTAGAATATAAAGAAGATGGTTATACTTTAATACACGGACAAGTAAGACTTACTACAGAATTAAACACACATATGGTCTATAGAATAGTTGAAAATAATGAATTTAAATTTTATGGAATGATTGATAAATTCTCTAACTTAATCAAGGGTATA
>JAILIR010000169.1 GCA_024695185.1 bacterium
TAAGTATATTGGATAGGCTATTTCGTTTAAAATAAACTCTTTTTTGATTAAATCATCCATAAAAACACCCCTTTTCATACTTATATATACGGATAAATAGGCAAAATCTTTGAAAATTCTTAAATTTTTCTTAAATTTTTCATAAATTTTAATATTATGCTTGACATAATACTATGCGAGGCGTAATATTATATGTGTGGAGGTATTAATATGAACGTACAATTAAAAAGAGGTTTAATTGATGTATGTGTCCTAGCCGTTTTAAAGGATGAAGCATCCTATGGCTATAAAATAATCTCCGATTTAACCAATGTCATAGCGCTAAGCGAATCGACATTGTATCCAGTCTTAAAACGACTAGAAAGTCAAGATTGTTTAACAACATACTCAAAGGATTTTAATGGTAGACTTAGAAAGTATTACCAAATAACAAATGAAGGAAGAAAAAGAATTAAAGCATTTATGTTAGAATGGGAAGAAATGGAGAAAGTATTAAATTTCATCTCAAGTAGAGGAGGCGCTTGTTAATGAGCAAGAATGAATTTTTAAGTGAATTAGAAAAAAGGATAAATAAATATCCAGATCATAATGAAATCATTTCTTATTATTATGAATTAATCCAAGATAAAATAGACTCAGGCATGAGCGAAAGTGAAGCTGTAGGTTCACTAGGAAGTTTAGATAAGATTGTTAAAGATATTGAAAACGAAAGAGATAACATAAAGGAAGAAGTAAAAGTAGAAGAGATTAAAGGAGAAGAAAAACCTTCTACAAATACTAACGAACCAAAAAGAATTAGTGGTGGAAAGAGATTCGTTTATGTTTTATGGACTATTGCAACAGTATTTATGTGTATAGCATCAATTATTGTATTAATTGTTGCTATAAGCTTAATGGTTGGATCAATTGTTGCTATGATTTCATCAATCGCTATCGTTGCAACATCTGTAGCAATGGCTAGCTTCTATTTTGGAATTGGCTTATTCGCCTTTGGTGCAACACTAATTGGTGTATACTATGCAAAAGTATTAGTAAGCTTCATCTTCAAGCATCGCCCAAGATGGTCAAGTAATGTAAGAAAGGGCTTAGCTGGTGAATAATATGAAGGGCCTAGGAATAATTATCGCAGGTGTAGCTATGTCCGCAATTGGTCTTGGAATTGCTGGTGTAAGTGCTAAAAAAGCTTATGATGAATTTAAAGAAATGGATAAAATAACACAAGAAGGTCATGTTGATTTTGTTAATAACTCTAAAGTAAGTATTGAAATAGCTGGTGGATCAGTAGCTATTCATAAATCAGAAACTACTACATCATATGCTGATTATAAAATTAGTGATGTATATACTGTTAAATATGATAAAGAAGAAAATGAATTCAAATTAGCTAGAAAATGGAAATATTGGTTTATTTGGACTACAAACAAGAACTCAACAGTTGATATTTATCTAGCCGAACAAGATTATGATGCTTATTTAGAAGTAAGTGCTGGAACTCTAACAGTAACTGATAACTTCACATTTAATAATTTAGATGTAGAAATAAGTGCTGGAACTATTAATTATAATGAAGACATAAATGTTAAAAATGATGCTAAATTTAGAGTAAGTGCTGGTGATTTTAACTTAAATGGAGATGTCATTGTTGGAAACGATGCCACATTAAAGGTTAGTGCTGGTGATTTAAACGTAAAATATATTGAAGCTAAAAACTTAAATGTAAGAATAAGTGCTGGAGATATTAACTGTAAGGTTAAATCAGATAATATCGAATTTAGAGTATCTGCTGGTGATCTAGTTATGAATATAGTTGGGGAAAAGCTAGATTATACTATTGATATTGATAAATCTGCAGGTTCATGCAATATCAAGGATAATGAGGGTGGAAGCAAGAAATTAGACGGGAATATTAGTGCCGGTAAAGCTGAAATCTTCTTTGTAAGTGAGTAGAGGTATTAATAGTGATATTAACGATTGTACTCATTACAACAATTGTTTCGAAACATTTTAAAAAAAGAAAAGAAGAAACTACAAGTTAGTTTCTTTTTTTCTTTAAAATGAGACATTTTTTACAATTTTGAACTCTTATAAATTATATTTTAACAAGTTATAATATAATAAAGGAGGTATAAATATATGAAAAAGATACTTTATTCTTTATTAATAATTACTATGTTAGTATTATTATGTCCAAGTAAATCATCAGCTGAGCATA
>JAILIR010000215.1 GCA_024695185.1 bacterium
ATATTCTAAAGATAACAAAATAGATATTAATACATAGCCTCTATTTTTAGTAATTTTTATATAATGTCTATCTGTATATTCAGGATATGGATATTTGGTTGGTTTAGGATCAAACATATAACCACCTCCTATTTTTTAGGCTTCTTCTTCATACATTTAGGACAATTAGCGCCATTTGCTCTATCGATTACACTCTTACGATAGATATTGCCGCACTTCTTGCATTTCCAAATAACTCTTTTATTTGAATCTAGCATTAAAGTATTAATATCTATTTTGTTATCTTTAGAATATTCTTTATATAAATCAGGTCTTAAAGTTTTAATATCTGTTTTTCCGATAATAGGTAATTTATAGCTACAATAAGGACAACCTTCTTTTTTATTTATTCTATTATAAATAGTAGAAATAAACGCATGATTATTCTTACAAATAAAATGAACTTTCTTTCTTGAATTCTTAGTTAGTTTATATGGATTAATATCTTTATTATTATCTTCATCCCATTCATCTTTAATAAATGGATATAGAGTAAAGATATCATTATAACCCTTTATAATAGATGTCTTACTACAAATAGGACATACTGTTTTTTTAGTAACTATATTAATAATAGATGAAGTAAATGAATGGTTCTTCTTACACTTAAAACAGAATACTTCTTTTGAAGTTGGTAAATACATATATGGCTTTTTATCGCCATTTTTTACTTCATCCCACATAGAAGCTTCTTCAGGGTATAATGTAAGAAAATCATTAACACCACTAACAACTACTTTATTATTACATAAAGGGCATCCACTGCCATAGTGTCCAGTTCTAGCATTAGGACTATTTAAGTATTCATAACCATCTATCTTACATTTCCACCATACCTTTTTAGTTGAATCATAAGCTATTTCTTTAGGTGTTATACCATTTTTTTCATTATCAAATTCTTCTAATATATCTAAACGATTATTGTTAGTGCAATAATCATATAAGCTATTAGATTTATTTACAACGACAAATTCGTCATTATCAAAATTAAACTTTATTTGATTACTCATAATAACACCTCCTATATTTATTTTATCACATATACATAAAATTAAAAAGCATCCTCTAACAGGATGCTTATTGCCGGAACGCTAAAAGTTTGGGCAATGTAGTTTATAACGTTGATACTATTAGTACCATCACGTTCTATCCTACGTAATTGCCTATCGCTATAGCCTAATTTCCAGGCCATTTCCTCTTGAGAGAGATTCAATCTTTCTCTAAGAGTTTTTATGTTAGATGCGATTATATTCGCATCTATCATTAAGTTATCCATACTAACACCTACCTTTTTGATCATTCATGCGCACTTATGGCGTACCTTTTTACAAATTCCCATTTTTTATTTTCTTGTGTCAGTACCTTTTTGGATAACAGGTAGTATTAATATAATAACACTCTTGATTTATTAAATCAAGTATAAATTTGTGATATCTTATAACCCTACTTCCAATATCAAAAGTTTTTATCTTCAAAATAATAAGTTACTTTAAAAATTATCTCATATTCTATAATAATCTACTTAAACCAATAATCTTATAAGGTATAATTCCAGAACCATCATCTAACTTAAACCTATTAGCATGATCGATCCATAAAGGAATGTATTTATATATAAATTTGAAGAAGGGATATGAAGTTGTTAAACTTCAATAAGGTTTGTTAGATTTATTCTATCAATGGCCATTTGAAGTTTAACAATTTCTTTTTGTGTTTTTTCGTAGTCCACCTTGGCCTTATCTACATCATATAAGAGCTCGGTAAATTCTACTTGTTTTTGGTATTGAAGGCTTCTTGTCTTCTTACGTCTGTTAGATAGACTATTAAGTCTACCTGCCTTTTCGGTAAGTTGAGCAAGATAGATTAAGCAATCACCAATTGTCATATTAAATTCAGGGACAATTGTTGTTGCATTTGACTTAGCAAGTAAGCCTTTTAAATAGATTTCTTCTTTATTTAAGTCATCTATTTGACTTCTTACTTCATCATAGTTATAATCTGGTAGGATTTTATCCTCATCAGATACATAACTAACAGCACATTCTAGCCTTTCCTTTTCTAGAATGACTGCTTTTCTTTCTTGGATTTGTTTTAAATCCTTCATAATTTCTGTATTGCATTTAAGCATTTTACATCACCTCACACAAATAATTGTAAGGCTTTTTTATGATTTCTAACAGGACACGTTATGTCCTAAAAAAAAATAAGTATCAACTGATACCTATTTTTCTACCTCTATTTCTATATTGTTTTCTTCATTTGCCTCTAAAACTGTTTCTTTATTTTCTACCTTATTATCATCTTTAAATACTTTTGATAATAGCTTTCTAATCTTTAATTCTAAATAGTTAAAGAACTCTTTAACCCTACATACCTTAAATAATAAATATCTAATATAATCTATTAACGCAAAGCATATAAATAAAAGTATAGCGATTCCTAAAACAGCTAGTGGAAATAGGAATGGATTAAGATTAACTAAATTTGTGAATCTATTATACATAAATTTTTGCCAGAAATATGGAGATACATGTATAACATATACACTAAATGCCAAAGGCGCAAAGAATTTAATAATATATTTAGTTACCTTATGTGGTTTCATTTTCGCAAATAATAATACTAACATTGCTCCATTAATAAAGATAGTTGGTGATGTATAATCAACTAAATAGCTTAAGAAAAATACATCGTATGGAATCTTAAAACAACCAAAAGTTAAACTGATTGATACTATTAATATGATTAAAAGAGCCCACCATTTAATTTTCTTTTCTATTTCATATTTAGAAAAATACGCTCCAACCATATAACATCCCATAAGCCAAAAACAACTATATCCAGCATTAGTAATATAAACATCATCATTTAAGCATGTAGGAATAATTGTTAGTAATATAAAGATACTTGCTACAAGCATTCTTCCTTCATTTTTATTCATTAATTCCATCCCTTTATTCATAAGTGGAATAAAGAAAAACATGCAAAAATACGCTCTATAATACCATAATACATAAAAACAGAAAGGCATTGATG
>JAILIR010000224.1 GCA_024695185.1 bacterium
TAATAGGAAATTATAAAACAAAAAAGCAAGTAAATTACTTGCCTTTATTTTAAATCTGTATAAGTGTTTTTTATTGCTTGACTCTTAATCTTACTACCATTATGATAAATATAATAGTCATCAGTAATTAAATTACCTTTATCATCATAAGTAAAGACTTCTTCTGATCTTTCAACAAATTCACCTTCATTATTATGGTAATATTCAGCACTTTGTATTATATGATTATCTTTATCATACTTTTTTTCATATTTTTGGCTTATCTCTAACTCTAATTCATCATTTGGTCTATACAACACACTTGTTTTTTCGTTTCCTTTTTCATCATATTCGTATTCTATTTTATAGCTAACTTGTGAGTCACTATCATAACCTATTTCAGTTACTTTTTTGTTAGAGTCATTATATATACGTTCATTATTTGTTGTAGGTTCCCAGTCCGAACTAAATATGACATAATTTCTTTCTGTTAATTGGTTATTGTTATCATCATATGTATAAACAACTTTATGATCGCTATTGTTATAGCTTTGATATGCTTTAAATTCAGGAGTATATGTTTTTACAGCCATAAGTAAATTCCCTTTTGCATCATAAGTATATTCATAATCATTTCTTTTGAAATATTCTGTTTCTCCCTCTTTAACAATATACTCTGTCTTTGTTTTTAGTACTCCATCTAGATATGCATATTCAGTTTTACTATATTTTTCAAATTCTGTAGTAGTATTTTCTTTTACTCTTAACTCTTCAGAACTAATTATGTTATTATCCTTATCATATTCATTTTCAATCTTTTTTCTTAAAATCCACTCATCGTTTTTAAGTAAATAAGTGTATTCAGATTCAATATTTCCATATTTGTTTATAACTGTCTCTATTTTATTACTTACAATTGTATCTGAAGATGATAAGACTCTTTTACTTATTATTGATTCTTTTAATACCCCTTTACCATTAACCTCGTTTTTCTTTGTAGTCTTTTTCCCACATGCAGCTACACCAGCTAATAGTAATGCTCCCATTGTTAATATTAATATTTTTTTCATTTTATTCTCCCCTTCTTATTACATTTCAACTACAATTGTATTACATATTAT
The DNA here is from genome assembly GCA_024695185.1 of bacterium. Lineage (GTDB taxonomy): Bacteria > Bacillota_I > Bacilli_A > Acholeplasmatales > JAEDCM01 > RGIG10196. Next base: position 1,101 of record JAILIR010000224.1, read on the forward strand.
GCTTTTTGTCAATACTAATATTCCTATTCTTCTAATAATCGCTTTAAATGGCTATTTACTAAGTCTTTAGGCAGTCCCATAATTGTATAGAAATCACCCTTATATTCTTTAATTAGCTTACTACCTTCTCCCTGTATAGCATAACCTCCAGCCTTATCAAAAGGCTCTTTTGTTTTCATATAATTAAATATATCAGGGTCAGTTAATTCCTTAAAAGTAACATATGCTTTATCATAAAAAGAAATGTGTTCTTTATTTGATGCGATATATACTCCTGTGATAACTTCATGAGTTTTACCTGATAAGCTTTTAAGCATATAGTAACACTCTTCTTCGTTTTTAGGCTTGTTATAAACCTTACCATTTAGATAAACGATAGTATCACTACCTATAACAATACTATCCTTATTATAATCATATATTCTTAAGGCTTTTCTTTTTGCTAGTTCACAAACTAATAATTCTCCCTTTAAATCAATATTTTCATCTATATCACTTGGGGCTATTCTAAATTTATAACCTAAAGATTCTAATATCTCTTTTCTTCTTGGAGAATTTGATGCAAGTATTATATCCATTTATATCACCAAACATATTATAACAAAAATGAGTCCAATTTGGACCCATTTTTTTATTTAATTGTTTTAATCATTAAATTACACATCTTATTAGAGAATTCTACAGGATTTTCAATAGGGAAGCCTTCCATTAATAAGGCTTGATCATAAAGTAATTCAGCGTATTCTTTTAATTCATTATTATCATATGCCTTCTTTAAAGCATTAAATAATTCATGATTAGGATTTATTTCTAGTACTTTTTCCGCTTTAGCATCACTACCATTAGGCATAGCATTTAAAACCTTTTGCATTTCAAATGATAAGCCATCCTTACTAGTTAAGCATACAGGAGAATCTACTAGTCTCTTTGATAGAATTACATCACTTACTTTACCATCTAATTCCTTCTTAATAGCTTCTAGGAATTCCTTATTATCCTCTTGTTTAGCTTCTAGTTCCTTCTTTTCGTCTTCATCAAGAATATCTAGATCACCTTGATTAATATTCTTTAATTCATGGTCATCATACTTATTTAAAATAGACATTGTAAATTCATCTACTCCATCAGTTAAAATTAAGCAATCATAACCTTTTTTCTTTAATAAATCAAGTTGTGGCATTGATAAAACGGCATCTTTACTTCCAGCTGAAGCATAATAGATGTATTTTTGACCATCCTTCATATGATTAACATAAGTTTTTAAAGAAATATAATCTTCTTCATTAGTTGTTTTATAGATTAATAAATCTTTTAAATCATCCTTCTTTTCACCATAGTTATCATAAATACCGTATTTAATATATACACCATATGACTTAAAGAATTCTTTATATTTATCATAATCAGTTTTCATTGTCTTAGATAATTCAGAAATGATTTTCTTTTCAATGTTTTTACTAATTAATGATAATTGTTTATTTTGTTGTAAGATTTCTCTACTTATATTTAAGCTTAAATCTGATGAATCAACTAAACCCTTAACAAACTTCAAGTAATCAGGAATTAATTCCTTACACTTATCCATAATGAATACACCCTTAGTGTATAACTTTAAGCCTTTTTCGTAGTCCTCTGAATATAAATCATAAGGAACTTTCTTTGGAATAAAGATTAAAGCATTATAAGTTAAGTTACCTTCAACATTTACATGCATACTAAATAGAGGGTCCTCATAATCATTAAATTTTTGTTTATAAAAGCTATTTAAATCTTCATCAGTTACTTCACTCTTATTTTTCTTCCATAAAGGAATCATAGAGTTAAGTGTAGTATCTTCAAGCGTTTCAACAGATTCTTTAAATTTACCCTCTTCATCATATGTAGGATTCATTCTCTTACACATCATTTTAATAGGATATCTTACATAATCACTATACTTTTTAACAAGCTTTTCAATCTTGTATTGTTCTAGATAAATATCATAATTTTCATCATCTGTATTGTCTCTTAAATATAGTGTAATCTCTGTACCTGTAGTATCCTTTTCTATTTCATCTAATTTATAGCTATCAGTACCTTCACTAGTAAAGGAATAAGCTTTATCATCAAATGGGGATTTTGTCTTAACTACGACCTTTTTAGCAACCATAAATGCTGAATAAAAGCCTACACCAAATTGACCTATGATATCTATATTTTTATCCTTGTTTTCCTCAAGTTTTTTCATGAATTCTAGACTTCCACTTTTAGCAATTGTTCCCAAGTGATCAACTAGCTCATCATGAGTCATACCAATACCATTATCAGTAATAGTAATAGTTCTATTTTCTTTATCTAAAGCTAATCTAATTTCGTAATCCTTAGCTTCCAATTTATCATTAGTTAAAGACATATAATGATATTTATCAATCGCATCACTTGCATTACTAATTAACTCTCTTAAAAATATTTCTTTATTTGTGTAAATTGAGTTAATCATTAAATCTAATAGACGTTTAGTTTCTGTTTTAAATTTCTTTGTTTCACTCATTTTAATCACCTCAAAAAGTATTATATATCTAATAATTAGCACTGTCAAGCTTAAAGTGCTAATTTCTTAAATAACTCTTTTTAAAACTTTTTCTTGACATTCATATTATTATATAATATAATATTTTTGCGTTCGTAAAGTTCAGCACTTATTACTTTATAGTTATTATATTATAATTTATTATTTAGTAGCCTAGCTGAGTAGGCGAATATATTATAAGCTATAATCGAAATAAGAAGCCTTTTATTAGTAACGCAAAATAAATAAAAGGAGGAAAAAATTATGAGTAAGTACACTGGAGCAACTTGGAAAATTTCAAGAAGATGAAACTATTCATTATCTGAAACTGGTAAAGAATTACAAAGAAGACCTTATGCTCCAGGACAACATGGTAAAAAGCGTAACAAATTAACTGAATACGCAACACAATTACAAGAAAAGCAAAAGGTTAGATTCACTTATGGTGTTAATGAAAAGCAATTCCATAAGACATTCCTTGAAGCTGGCAAAATGTCAGGTGTTCATGGTGTTAACTTCTTAAAGTTACTTGAATCAAGATTAGATAATATAGTTTATAGAGCAGGTTTTGCTTCTACTAGAGCTCAAGCTAGACAACTAGTTAATCATGGTCATTTCCTAGTAGATGGTAAAAAGGTAGATATTCCTTCATACCGTCTAGAACCAGGACAAACTATTTCTTTAAAAGAAACTAGTAAAGATCTTAAAGTTGTTAAAGAAGCTTTAGAAGCTAAATTAATCAGATGTGAATATGTTTCATTTGATGAAAACAAAATGGCTGCTACTTTCGTTAGATATCCTGAAAGAAACGAATTCTTACCAGAAATCAACGAACAACTAATTGTCGAATTCTATAGTAGATAATAAAAATAATCTCCGAGAAATCGGAGATTTTTTATTAGAAATAAAATACTTCTTCAAACTTTTTATCTAGTGCTATAGATAATAATAAAGCTAATTTGGCTGTAGGTTGATATTGATATGTTTCAATAGATGATATCGTATTTCTTGATACTCCTACCATCTTAGCTAAGGCATCCTGTGAGATGCCTTTTTCTTTTCTTATTTTTACTAAATTATTTTTTAAAACTAATTTCTCATCCATATTACCATACCTTAGCTAAATCCATAATCCAACATACTAAACTAGCTACAGCAACTAATCCATATAATATAGACACAATTAATTCATGTCTTCTCTTTAATTTAATATATTTAACAAGGAATGCTATAGAAAACATCATAAAGCACGCCATAAGGGCACCAAAATTAGTTTTACCTAATACAGCCTTATCAACTAGAGTCACAACTAATATTAATGTTGCGACAATATAATAACCAAACATAGATGCTGTCTTTTGAGCTTCTAAATCAGCTATATCTAGTCCTTTATTATCTTCTACTGCTTTACTTAATATTTCTTCTCTTTCCATTCTATTCACCTAACTTTCTTAATTCTTCATTATATTTAATTGGTTGTTTTAAATTAATAATTGTTGGATTATTATATA
>JAILIR010000055.1 GCA_024695185.1 bacterium
TTTTTTTCAATATACCACCTTATTTTAATAAGTCAATTGCTTTAGTTATTACTTTATCATTATTATAATCACTTAAATAGTTGTTATAATCTTCTAAAACTTTATTCTTTACTGATACTGTTAATGTATTTGATGAATAATTAGCTTCTAGATAATCTTCTAAATCACTACCAAAATAACCATCAGTTCTACCAGTATAGCCAAGAGCAGCTAACATTAACTCTATATTTTCAATATCACTATTACAATCATCAATACTATATGTATTATTATCAATGATAAATGGAGTGTAGTTATCATTCTTAACTTCTACTGTAGCTTCTATACCCTTCTTATCAATACATTCTTTATTTGGACCATACCAGTATCCTAAAGTAACATGTAAATAAGCATCTTTAATTGTTTCAAGCTTAATATCATTTTGGAATACACCCTTACCAAATGTCTTTACACCTATTAAATCATAGTTCATAACTCTATTCATTGCTAGAGCGAAAACTTCGCTTGCTGAAGCGCTATTCTCATCAATTAATACTTTAATATCATAGCTCTTTTTAACATTAGTTGAGTTAGGCCTGTAGATAGTTGGTGTTTTACTATCTTTTCCATCTAAGATTAAGAATGAATCACTACCAGTTAAGAATAATTGTAGTATTTGTGCTACCTCACTAGCATATCCTCCTGGATTATTTCTAACATCGATAATTAAGCCTGTAATATTCTTTTCCTCTAGTTCATCTAGAGCTTTTTTAAATGAAGAATAAGCACCTGTAGTAAATTCATTTATTTTAATATAGCCAATATTATCAATTAATTTTTGTGATAAAAGTGGATCAGGAGTAACAGTATCTTTTTTGATTTTTACATCAAAAGCCTTATAGTTTCTAAGCATATGTAATGTAATTTCTTCTTTAGCACTACCTAAATAATTATTAATTTCATCTAGCTTATTTTTTTCAATAGTTAAATCATCTACACCAATAATAAAGTCTCCAACAGCTAAGCCTGCTTTCTTAGCTGGAGAATCTGTATAGATGCTTCCGATCTTTAAACCAAGATAAGTTTTAGATACACCCATACCAAAGCCAGTATAAGGTTTATTAGTATTAGTTGTTTCTTCATAATAAATATATGTATATGGATCGTTTAAGGATTCAACACCAGCTTCTACATATTTTTTAGTGAATTCATCCATATCAATATCCTTATAGTAATACTTATCTAAATATGATACTACTTCATCAAGCTCATTAGTATATATTTGTTTACTAGGCTTAACATTTGCTAGAAAGTATCCTGTAACAAAGCATCCAATAACTATTGCTATTAGAGATATGCCAAGTAATATTCGTTTTGTTCTACTTAATTCCATAATATCACCTCTTTTTTAAAAAATGCCTTGATTAAGACATTTTTTTGCTGTACTTAAGGTAAGCATCTATAAATGGTTTAATATAACCATCCATTACTAAATTAGTATTAGCAATCTCATAGTTTGTTCTATGATCTTTAACTAAACTATATGGATGGAATACATAACTTCTTATTTGTGAACCAAAATCTATATTCATATGTTCACCCTTAAGTTTATTTAATTCTTCTTCTTGTGCTTTTATTTTTAGTTGTAGTAATTTACTCTTTAAAATACTAAAAGCTACTTCTTTATTCTTTAATTGACTTCTTTCGTTTTGGCATGTAACAACGATACCTGTAGGCTTATGTGTAAGCCTAACAGCACTATCAGTTGTATTAACTGATTGACCACCAGCACCACTAGAATGATAAACATCAATTTTTACATCATCTAAGTTTAAATCAACATTTTTATCTTGAGTGATCTCAGGTGTTACATCACATGAACAAAACGATGTATGTCTTCTTTTGTTTGAATCAAAAGGAGAAATTCTAACTAATCGATGTACTCCTCTTTCGCTTTTTAAATATCCATAGGCATTATGCCCTTTAATGAGAATAGTAACACTTTTAATACCCGCCTCTTCACCTGCTAGATAGTCTACTAATTCTACTTTAAAGTTCATCTTTTGACAGAATCTTAAATACATACGATAAAGCATTTCTGCCCAATCCATTGATTCAGTTCCACCAGCACCTGGATGTAATTCTAAAAAGCAATTAGAATCATCATATTCATCATTTAGTAAAACAGATATTTCAAATTCTTCTAATTCATTATTATAGTTTAATATACTTTCTTCTAGTTCACTATCTAGTGAGCTATCTTCTAAAGCCATTTCATCTAGTACTACTAGATCATCAAGCTTACTTTTGATGTCATTAAAGCCTTTAAGCTTTTCCTTATAGCCATTTAATTCATCAAATATTTTTTTACTATTATTTTGGTCATTCCAAAATCCTTCTTCATTTGTTTTTTCGCTTAACAAACGAATTTTCTCGTTTAAATCAGTTACATTAATAGATTCTTCAAGTTCACTAACTTTTTCTTTAAATCCTGTAAGATATTTATTAATTTCGTATCTTTCCATTATCTATTATCTTTACCCATACAACAGAATTTGTATTTCTTTCCGCTTCCGCATGGACATAGATCATTTCTACCAACCTTAACTAATTTTTCAGTTGGTTTGTTTCCTCTTGATTCATCTAATGCTTGGTTAGAACCAGTAGGCTTAATAGCAGCTTCTCTAACCACTTCTTCTCTAACCTTTGATCTTACAAGATATTTACAAACATCAATATTAATGTTTTCGTTTAATCTTTCAAACATTTCAATACCATCTTCTTGGTATGTCTTATATGGATCCTTTTGAGCATATGATTCAAGTGTTACTGATTGCCTTAAGGCTTGCATATCATCAATATGCTTAGTCCAATAAGTATCAACAACTCTTAAAACAAATGCCTTAATCATTTCTTGATAGTTTTGTTCATCTAATAATTGTTTCTTACTTTCAAGTTCAGCAAGAGCTTTTTCATAAGCAACCTTATAGATATCCTCTTGATTTAATTGTTCAATTTCTTCTTTAGTAAATGTATTAGGTAAGAAGATAGAGTTATTTAAATCATTAGCAATAGCTTCATCATCAATAATAGTGTTTTTACCATCAGAAGTGATGTGTCTATCAATAACAATGTTACAAGCCTTTTGCATCATAGCCTTAGCTTCTTCTTCAATTGTATCCTTTACTAGGATTGAATGACGTTCTTCATAAATGATTTCTCTTTGCTTACGCATGATATCATCATATTTTAATGTTGACTTTCTGGCATCAAAGTTAGAACCTTCAATTCTCTTTTGAGCACCTTCTACTAATCTAGAGAACATCTTTGATTGTAGCGAACCATCTCCATTATTTTGAAGATTAATCATTGTTTGAACTCTTTTCTTGAATACATCTCCACCAAAACGAATTAATAATTCGTCATCACATGATAAATAGAATCTTGAATATCCTGGGTCTCCTTGACGACCAGATCTACCTCTTAGCTGATTATCAATACGTCTGGATTCATGACGTTCTGTACCAATAACGGCTAGACCACCTAATTCTTTTACACCCTCGCCTAGCTTAATATCGGTACCACGACCAGCCATGTTTGTTGCGATAGTTACAGCACCCATTTGTCCTGCAAGAGCAACAATGTCAGCTTCTTTAGCATGTTGTTTAGCGTTTAATACGTTATGTGGGATACCTGCTTTTGTTAATAAATCACTAATAATTTCTGATGTTTCAACGGCAATAGTACCAATTAGAATAGGTTGTCCTTTTTCATGACGTTCTTTTACTTCCTTAACTAGGGCTTCATATTTTTGTTCCATAGTTAAGTATAGAATATCAGGCATATCTTGTCTAATAACTGGTCTATTAGTTGGAACTTCAACTACATACATATTATAGATTGATAAGAATTCTTCCTCTTCAGTCTTTGCTGTACCTGTCATACCACAAAGCTTCTTATACATTCTAAAGAAGTTTTGATAAGTAATAGTTGCTAAAGTAATAGTTTCTTGGTTTACCTTAACACCTTCTTTTGCTTCAACAGCTTGGTGTAAGCCTTCTGACCATTGACGACCTTTCATTACACGTCCTGTGAATGGGTCTACAATTAAAACTTCTCCACTTTCATCAACTACATATTCTTTATTTCTTGTCATTGTGTAGTTTGCTTTTAAGGCATTATTGATATGGTGAACTAAGCTTACATTCTTTAAATCATATAAGTTTTCAATATTAAACATTCTTTCAGCCTTTACCATACCTGCTTCAGTTAAAGCAACACTATTAGCTTCTACATCAATTTCATAATCTTCATCTTTTAAGGCTTTTGCAAATCTATCTGCCATTACATATAGGTTTGCTCCTTGCTTTTCACCACCAGAAATGATAAGTGGTGTTCTAGCTTCATCAATTAATACTGAGTCAATTTCGTCAATGATTGCACAGTTAAGTGGACGTTGAACAGTATCTTTTTCATATAATGCCATGTTATCTCTTAAATAGTCAAAGCCAAGTTCAGCATGTGTAGAATATAGAATATCACAATTATATGCTGCACGCTTTTCTTGTTGACTCATATCATGAACATTTAAACCTACAGTTAAGCCTAAGAAACGATAGATTTGACCAATTTCACCTTCAGTTTCTCTGGCTGCTAGGTATTCGTTAACTGTAACGATATGAACACCTTCACCAGATAAGGCATTTAAATATGCTGGCATTACGGCAGTTAAAGTTTTACCTTCACCTGTTTTCATTTCGGCAATGTTACCACCATGAATAGCAATACCACCAGCGATTTGTACTGGGAATGCAAACATACCAGTAACACGCTTAGCAGCTTCTCTAACTACAGCAAATGCTTCAGGTAAAATATGGTCAAGTGTTTCACCATTTTTTACTCTTTCTTTAAATTCATCTGTTTTTGCTCTTAATTCCTCATCAGTCTTTGCTGCCATTTCTGCTTCAAGAGCAACAACCTTCTTTTGGATTTTCCAGCATCTTTTATACTCTTTATAACCATCATCAAATAAACTCTTAAACATAAACATCCTCCATTTAAAATGCGAAAAAACGACTAAGTCGTTTATTCTTCTTTACTATTATTCTTATCAGTTACTTGTTTTTTATCTTTGATTTTCTTGTATTTAACAATTGATTCAGCTATTAAAACAATAAAACTTGATACAGTCATAACTAAAGCAATTATTATAGCAAATATAGGTGCTAAGCCTATACCATAATAACTTTCAATAAGATACTTACCAAGAGGTGAAACTGAAGTCTTGGTAATTGTAAGTGGTAATAAAATAAACATTACAAGTGTTAATAGTGAACAAACTAAACATGAAGCATCAACAACAGTATTTGCCATCTTTGTTTGTTTCGCGTCACCCTCAACAGTAACAAACTTGCTTACTAAACAAATTATTAATAATATAAATGCTAATGCATAGCCAACGAATGCTATCCATGAGAAATCAAATGCATTATTTAATTTTGCTCCTCCACCAGCACCAAATAGGATTGTCCACATCATAGCTACTTTTGGATAACTACCATTATTTCCATATCTAATATATGCTGGTAAAAATATAGTTATAAATAAAGCGATAGCCGCAATAACCATTATAAACCTAAACTTTTTTTGTATTGAAGATTTATTCATAATACTACCTCCTAAATCAATCATCTATTCTATTATACTAGAAAATGTTTCTTATGTAAAATATTTTTTAAATATTTTCATAATTTTAGGCCAATAAAAAGAAAAAAGGTAGGAATAAATCCTACCAAAACCTTATTAATTTTCTGATGTTTCAATGATTGCATAGTTTCCATCATCACGAGTATAAACTACACAAACTTTATGACTAGCAGCATCTTGGAAAACAAAGAAATCATGTCCTAATAACTCCATTTGATCTAGAGCTTCTTCAACAGTCATTGGCTTTAAGCTAATCTTCTTATTCTTAACTAATTCACCAGCAAATACATCAGTTGATATATCATCCATATCTAATTGATTAGAACGGTAAACCTCTTTAATACCTTCTTTTTCTAGCTTATTCTTAACTCTATCTTTTCTACGTCTGATTTGAGATAAAAGCTTGTCGCATGCAATATCAATTGCTGCCTTGAAGTCTTTATCTTTTACTTCAGATCTAAAGATTAGACCCTTTACTGGAATAGTGATTTCACAAGCATAGTAAGTGTTGTATTTTTTAAGAACTACTCTTGCTGTTTCAATAACACCATCTTTGAAGAAATTCTCAATCTTTTGAAGTCTTTTTCTGACAAGTTCTTCAGTCCTTTCATGGAATTCGAATCCGTTTTTTCCTACAATTTCAACACGCATTACAATCACTCCTCTTCTTATTAAATTATAGTACTTCTTATAACTATATAATATCACATATTCCTTTAGAATGAAAGCCCTTACTTAAAACTTTAAATAATAAGTTACTACCACTATAATCTTTCTATTAAATGCAAAAATCATATTGATATTTTCTTCATCTTTTAACATTTCATCAAAGCTATCATAATATAAGAAGATTTCTTTATTTAAATTAAATTTAGACATCACTAATTCCATTAATACTTTTCTTTCTAATAGAAAAGCTATAGGATTAACATCATAATAAGTATCAAAGACTGAGAACACATGAACTAAAGAATCAAAAGGCACTGTTACATAAGTATATTTGGCAGGATATTTTTTTATACACTCATCACATAAATAATAATTCTTATCAACAAACAAGTTCTCCCAAGTCGTTTTAACTCTAAATAACTTTTTACACGCTAAACATCTAATAAAAAATCACCTCTCATACTTATATATACGATCGAGGTGATTATTTTAAACAATTTATTTAATTAAAAACAATAATTTCTAAGTATTATGTATGTTAAATAAGCTACATACAATATAACAAATATAATACCTGTTTTTCTACCTATACCATTTTTGCAGAATATAACAAGTAATGTTGTTAAAATGAAGGTTACTAACATTATTATAATATCAATAATTACATCAGGATTTACATTATAATATGGTGATATTGTTGCAGCTGCACCTAATATAAATAATATATTGAATATTGATGAACCAACTGCATTACCTACAGCAATTTCATTTTCCTTCTTCTTGGCTGCCATAATTGAAGTTACAAGTTCTGGTAAGCTTGTACCTACAGCAACAATAGTTAAACCTACTAATATTTCATCAGCACCCATTTTGATTGCTAACTCTTTAGCACCAAATGTAACGAATTCTCCACCACAAGCAATCGCAATACCAGATACAACAATAATTATTAAACACAACCATGTTTTCATCTTAGGCTTTTCTTCTTCAGTTTCTTCTTTTTTAGGTGTTGTAAGTATTGTTAAAACAATATAACCGATAAATAAAACTAATAGAATAATCGCTTCAAATCGCAATATATCATAATTTCCTGTTTTATTAAACCATATTGTAAACATTAATAGCAATAAACCAGTTCCAATTAGAATTGGTAGGTCTCTTTTCTTTAGACCCTTATCTACAATAATAGGGGCAAACATACATGAACAACCTAGTACAACAAGTATATTAAATATATTTGAACCTACTACATTACCAATAGATAATCCATTACTTCCTTTTATTGCGGAAGATATACTTACACTTGCTTCAGGTAAGCTTGTACCAATAGATACAACCGTTAAACCAATAACAAGGCTTGATACACCAAGTTTCTTTGCTAGTGTCGATGCACTACCTACAAAGAAATCTGCACCTTTAATTAAAAGTACCATTCCTCCAACAATGCATAATATACAAATCAGTATAAGCCAAAAACCAGATGTTTTTAAGAATATATCAAATAAGAAATCAAGCATCTTATCACCTCCAAAAAGTAATTCATAAACAAAATAATTGTATCACATATACATTAAAAAGTCCAACATTTAATGTTGAACTTTAATTATGTATTATTTTATTACATTGTAAAAAGACTTTAAGCCATCATACTTAGCTACTTTATCTAGCTCATCTTCAATTCTTAGTAATTGATTATACTTACAAATTCTATCAGTTCTAGATAATGATCCAGTCTTAATTAAACCAGCATTTAAGCCTACAGCTATATCCGCAATTGTAGTATCTTCAGTCTCGCCTGATCTATGAGATATAATTGCTGTATAACCTGCTCGTTTAGCCATTTCTACGGCATCAAATGTTTCAGTTATAGTACCAATTTGATTAACCTTAATTAGTATAGAATTAGCTAATCCATTTTCAATACCATACTTTAATTTCTTAGTATTAGTAACAAATAGGTCATCACCAACAAGTTGAATCTTATTACCTAATTTCTTAGTTAATAACTTCCAACCTTCAAAATCATTTTCATCAAGTCCATCTTCAATAGAAATGATAGGATACTTCTTGATTAAATCTTCATAGTATTTAATCATTTCTTCGCTTGTTAGACTCTTCTTTTCACATTTTAAATCATATTTCTTAGTTTCAGTATTATAGAATTCACTACTAGCTACATCTAGCGCTAATACGAAATCTACGCCTAAAACATAACCAGCCTTTTCAATAGCTTCACTAATTAAAGCAAGTGCTTCTTTGTTGCTCTTTAGAACAGGTGCAAATCCACCTTCATCACCAACTGTAGTAGTTAATTTCTTTTCTTTAAGAATAGATTTTAATGTATGGAATACTTCTGTTGCAGCACAAAGTGCATCACTAAATTTCTTAAAGCCTACAGGGCAAATCATATATTCTTGGAAATCTGTTGAGAAGTTTGCATGTGCTCCACCATTTAAAATATTCATTAATGGAGTTGGTAATGTTTTACCATTAACACCACCAATATATTGATATAATGGTAGATCTGAATATTCAGCAGCAGCCTTTAGTACAGCCAGTGAAACAGCTAATATAGCATTAGCTCCTAAATTAGATTTATTAGGTGTACCATCTAGTTTAATCATTTCTTCATCAATTAAAGCTTGGCATCTGCAATCATAGCCAATAATCTTTGGAGCAATGATTTCATTTACATTAGAAACGGCTTTAAGAACACCTTTTCCCATATAACGCTTATCTCCATCTCTTAGTTCAACAGCTTCATACATACCTGTTGAAGCACCTGATGGAACGATAGCTCTTGTTTTAATTCCACATTCTAGATATACTTCTACTTCAACTGTAGGATTGCCTCTAGAATCTAATACTTCTCTAGCATAAATATCTGTAATATTTGGCATACTATTTCTCCTTTACTAAGCATTTGCCAGTCATTTCTTTTGGTTGAGTAATTCCTAAGTAATGTAATAAAGTTGGAGCAACATCTGATAATATACCAGACTCTACTGTAACATTCTTATCAGTAACAATTACTGGTACTGGATTAGTTGTATGCGCAGTGAATGGCTTGCCTTCTTCATCTAACATCTTATCAGCATTACCATGGTCAGCAATGATTACACATACTCCACCTTTGTTCATAACAGCATTAACAACTTGCCCAACGCAATCATCAACAGCTTCTACTGCTTTAATAGCTGCAGGAATAACACCTGTATGACCAACCATATCGCAGTTAGCAAAGTTAAGAACAATTGCATCTGGTGTATCATTTTCAATTTCATATAGTACTTTTTCAGTTACTTCATATGCGCTCATTTCAGGTTTTAAATCATATGTAGCAACTTTAGGTGAGTTAACTAATACTCTTTTTGAACCCTTAATTTCTTTATCTACTCCTCCATCAAAGAAGAAAGTAACATGGGCATATTTTTCAGTTTCTGCAATTCTAAGTTGTTTTTTGCCATTAGCTGATAAAATATCACCATATGTATTATCTAAGTTTTGAAGTCCAAAAGCAATTTCACCTTTAACACTTTCAGCATATAACATCATTGAAACAAAGAAAATATTCTTTGGTGCATTCTTTGTATCTAGTGGTTGCATACCATCTTTAACAAGTGGTGTTCCAACCTTAATAGCTTCTGGATTAGAGAATGCCGTAGCAATTTGAATTGCTCTATCAGGACGGAAGTTAGCAAATATGATTGCATCATTATCAGTAATCATACCTCTTTCATCTGTGATATATGGTATAACGAATTCATCAGTTACACCATTTTCATATGATTTTTCTAGTCCTTCAATAACACCATACTTTTCAGCCTTACCAATAGTCATAGCATCAAAAGCAAGTTGTGTTCTATTCCAGTTTTTATCTCTATCCATTGAATAGTATCTACCACTTACTGTAGCTATTGTTCCATGAGCCATAATGCTTTCTAAGTACTCTTTTGCACTTTTTGGTGGTACATCTCTACCATCTAGGAAACAGTGAACATAACATTCAACATTGTGAGCTTTAGCTAATTCGATTAAAGCTATCATATGATTAGTGTGTGAATGTACACCACCAATTGATGTTAAACCAAAAATGTGTAGTTTTGAATTGTGCTTTTTAACATATTCAATAGCATCTAAAAATGCTTTATTTGTATTAAATGATCCATCTTTAATAGATTTATTGATTCTAGTTAATGATTGATATACGATTCTACCAGCACCGATATTTAAGTGACCTACTTCTGAGTTACCCATTTGTCCATCAGGTAAACCTACATCCTCACCACTAGCGCCTAAAATTGCATTTGGATATTCTTTAAACATTTTATCTAAGTTAGGCTTCTTAGCTTGGCTAATAGCATTACCCTTTCCAGCAGGTGCTAAGCCATATCCATCCATAATAATTAAAGTAACAGGTTTTTTCATAATTTCTTACCTCCGAAGTATATTATACTAAATTGTTTTTACAATTTAAAGGATAATGATAATAAAATAACAGTGAAAGCATTTTACTTTTACAAATATAAATATTATGAACCTAATAATTTTATTACAAGAAATATGAATAAAATGATACAATACGTTTAAAGGATGGTGTATATATGGATAATTTTATTTTTGCAAACCCTACTAAGATTGTATTTGGTAAAGATATGGAACTTGAAGTAGGTAAATTAATTAAAGAATATGGTGGAACTAATGTATTAATTCACTATGGTGGTGGTTCTGCAGTTAAATCAGGTTTAATAGATAGAGTTAAAGAATCTCTAGATTTAAATTTCATAAAGCATATAGAACTTGGAGGAGTTAAACCTAATCCAAGAGCAAGCTTAGTTTATGAAGGTATTAAACTATGTAAAGAAAACAAAATAGATTTTATACTAGCTGTAGGTGGAGGCTCAACTATAGATAGTGCTAAAGCTATAGGTATGGGCGTATGTTATGATGGTGATTTTTGGGATATTTATAGTGGACATTATGAACCAGTTAAAACACTTAAGGTTGCTACAGTTTTAACTATTGCTGCAGCAGGCTCTGAATCAAGTGGTTCATCAGTTATCACAAATGAAGAATTTGGCTTAAAACGTGGATTTACTTCAGATTTAATTAGACCAGTTTTCTCTATTTTAAATCCACAACTTACTACTACATTACCGCTATATCAAACTGCATGTGGAGCAACAGATATTATTGCTCATGTATTTGAAAGATACTTTACAAATACTAAGGAAGTTGAAACATCAGATAGATTATGTGAGGCTGTAATTTTAGCAATGATTAATAATATGCCTAAAGTTATGAAGGATCCTACAAATTATGAATATAGAGCAAACTTAATGTGGGCTGGAACTATTGCTCATAATGATTTAATCGGTATGGGACGTAGTCAAGACTGGAATAGTCATGGACTAGAACATGAACTTTCTGCTTTATATGATGTAGCTCATGGCGCAGGTTTGGCTGTTGTGATGCCACACTGGATGAAATACACTATTGATCATGATCCTATTCGTTTCCAACAAATGGCTACTCGAATATTCGGTGTTAAAAAGACAAGTGATCCAAAGGCTGATGGACTAAAAGGAATTAAAAAGTTCCAAGAATTCTTAGTTTCTATCGGTATGCCTCTAACATTTAAGGAAATCGGTGCTAAAAAGAAAGATATTCCTTATATGGTAAAAACTTTAGGAGTATCAGGTAAAGTTAGAGATGGCTTTATGAAGTTAAATGAACAGGATTGTACTAACATTTACACTCTTTGCTTAAAGAAATAAAATTAGCGTAGTTTATACTACGCTTTTTTATGTTATAATAATATTTGGAGGTGATTAAAATGATGCCACTAGCTTATAGAATTAGGCCAAAAGAATTTAAAGATATAATTGGTCAAGATCACTTAGTTGGATCTCATGGCGTAATAACAAAAATGTTAAGTCAAGAAAAGATATTTTCCATGATTTTATATGGTACTCCAGGATGCGGAAAAACTAGTATTGCTGAGATTATTGCCTCTTTTTATCCTATGAGTAGTTTCTCATTTAACGCTTCTACTGATAATAAAGAAAAGCTTAAAGATATTGCTGATAGTACTAAGTATTATGATGATACTATTTGTATTATAGATGAGATTCATAGAATGAATAAAAACACTCAAGATTTCCTTCTTCCATATATGGAGTCTGGTAAGTTAATAATCATTGGATTAACTACAGAAAATCCATATAGATCTATTAACCCAGCCATTAGATCAAGATGTCATATTTATAGAATGAATGAAATAACTCCAAATGATATCATCTCTTTATTGAATAAGACTATTGAAAAAGAAAATATGGTTAAAGTACCATCTGATATAATCAAATATATTTCTATTGCTTCAGGTAATGATATTCGTACAGCACTTAATATGCTTGAAATAGTATCAATGTTAGATGATTCTGAATTAAATTTAGAAAATGCTCAAAAAATAATAGGTAAAAAAGCCTTCTTAATTGATGAAGAAGGTGAAAATTATTATGATTGTGCTAGTGCCATGATTAAATCAATTAGAGGATCAGATCCTGATGCTGCTCTTCATTATATGGCTAGACTACTTCAAGTAGGTGATTTAGAGTTTATATGTAGAAGATTATTATGTAGTGCCTATGAAGATATAGGTTTAGGCAATCCTAATGTAGGGCCTAGAGTATATGCCGCATGTGAGGCAGCACTTCATCTAGGTATGCCTGAAGCTAGACTTCCACTAGCTTATGCTGTAGTAGATTTAGCTACTTCTCCTAAAAGTAACTCTACATACCTAGCAATCGATGAAGCCCTAGCTGATTTAGATAATTTAACAAGTATGAAAATACCACCACACATTTTAAATAAAGAACTAAAAAGTGGTAAATATGAATATAAATATCCTCATGATTACAAGAATGGTTATGTTAATCAACAATACCTTCCTGATGAGCTAATTGGTAAAGTATATTACAATGCTAAAGATACAGGAAGTTATGAAAGAGCTATAAAAGAATTTATGAAAAAGCTAAAAGATGAAGCAAAATAAAACGGCTAAAATTAGCCGTTTTTTTATTTTGCGATAAATTTATTTAGTTCTTCGTTATAAATATAACCAATAGAGTCTAATCTAGTAACAATATCATCTTTAGATTCATCTAAATCGTCACACAAATCATCAAGATTTTTATAGAAATCTCTAAGCTTCATATTGATAAAGCTTAATAACATATTATTATCAGTAGGTAACATATTAGCCTCTACTAAATGCATTAAGCATTAAGTAACATAATACTGTGCCAGCTCCACCAGCAATAGTTAATACTAAGCCAAATGTCTTTTGGTCGCCCTTAAGTAGGACAATTCCACACCATAAGATTCCAAAGAATAATATAGTTAGAAAGCATATAAATGTTAATTTAAAATTACTAGCCTTTGAATGTGATTTTTCTAAGCTTGTCTTTGCCATAATATATACCTCCTACTTAAATGCTATAAAGGCAATAAAGCCTAAAGCAGCTGCTTCTACTAAAATACCTAGATAAATTGTAAAGCTAAAATAGCTTTTATCTGTTTTGTGATGGAATACTATTCTTCCTAAGAATCCACCAATAGCTCCACCTAGAGCACAGAAACCTAAAAGGATTTTTTCTTTAATTCTCTTTGGGCCTCCACCATTTTGAGCCATCTTCTTATCTTTTCCAAATAGGAAGAATGTAATTAAACTCATAAATACTAATACACCACAATAAATTAATAGAATTAATAATTCATACTTCATAACTATTCTCCTTCTTGAGCATCTAGTTCACTTGAAGCTTCTTTTTGGTCATTAACAAATTCTTCAACCTTTGCTTTTTCAGATTCGCTTACTGTTTGAGTAAACTTAGATGGTTGGTTAACAACAACTTGTTGGAAAGATAAATCGAATCCGTTCTTAACAAATAACATTCTATATTCTCTAAGTAAATCTCTTTGTACTTGGAATCTATCTACTTCTTTACATTGAGCAACTAATCTACATGCAACATTACTATCTTCATATAGTGATACACCTTTGTAATATGGTCCATCGATAATTGCAGGAATCTTTCCTTTTATTGTATCTAAGTTTTCCATTAAAATCTTTTCAACTAATTCTTGTGGTACATCATATGGATATTCACAATCAATAATAGCAAGTGATAATTCTCTTGACATGTTAACTACTGATTTAATATCACTATTATTAACGATTTTAATATTTCCAGCAGTATCTAATAATTTAGTAGATCTAATACCAATTTCAACTACTTCACCTCTAAAATCATCAATAGCAACGATTTCACCTACGTTATATTCATTTTCAAATACAATGAACATACCAGCAATAATATCGGCAATTAGACTTTGTGCACCTAAACCTATAACTAAAGTTAAAATGCCAACACTTGCGATTAATGCTGTTGTGTTTACTCCACAACCCTTTAAGAAGATTATGATTAAAGCTAAACCACAACCATATTTTACAAAACCATCAAGTAAAGTAATTACAGTTTTAGCTCTCTTACTTTTTTCCATATATCCTCTAAATATAATTCTTACAATTTTACAAATCGCAAATATGATTATAAACCATATAAAACAATTAATAAGTGTTGGAACATGAGTTTTTAGTGTTGCTGCTGTCTTATCAATGTTCCATACATTGTCTCTCATCCAGATAGTAAAATCACTATCTGGTAGGACACCTTCTAATATAATGCATGTAATAAATGCTATTAATAGTATTGAACCTATTATAATTTGTATTGCGGTCCAAATCTTTTGACCTTTTGTTCTTTCTTTTTTCATTAATTTATCCTCCTAAACGCCTGTTATTAATATCGAATACTCTTTATATAAACTACCGCTATAAATATCTTTTATTTGATTGTAATTATCTTCTGTTAATGTATAATTATACATTATTTTTGCACCTTGGTTTTCAGCTTGTTCAACGTATGTTGGATCAATATTAAATCTGTAAACATCACCATCTGCTGTGCTAGAAGATAGGTAATCACTTAATTTTACAGTAATTGGGCTCAATTCATCACCATCAAATGTTCCTGTGAAAGTAATTGTTTGATCTTTATCATAATTCATTCCAGCTGGAATTGTTAATGATATGATATATTGTCCAAGATTTTCATCATACATATTATAGCCAACTAATTGACCATTTGGATGTAATGATCCAATATTGCTTTCAACTAATTGGAATTCACAAACCTTAGCACTAATTTCTTGCACAGTTTGATCATATTCATTAGTTACAAAGTAAACTACATCATATCTAATATTATAAGTCGCATCTCCGCTAACATAAGGAACATGCTCAAATACAGCAATTGATTGATCCTTTGTTATACCTTTAACACTTCCATAATCTACATAACCATCTTCGTAGTTAAATACTTGCAAGTAACAATCTACACTATATTCTCTAGTTCCATATGCTAAACCATACTCATCATAATATAGACCTGTTAAACAATAAATATTAACTGTTCCATCATCATTATAAGTCATAACTGTATGGTAATTTCCATCATCTTTATTTAATGAAACTTCACCACCACTTATTTCAGTTGATATATAATTGCTAACCCAACGGCTATCACTAGTTAATTCATAGCCATTTTCTTCAAATGCCACAATCTTTACATCTTGTCCTGAAGCTATATCAGTGAAATTATATGTATATAAACCATTTACACTAGTAAGCCTCTCATATTCAGCATCACCATTTTCATGGTAGCCTGCTACATACCCACCACTTGGTAAATATGCATATGCTGTAATTGTACCACTAATCAAATCATCAACTACGCTATATTTTATTGTAGAAAAGGCAACGCTATAATGTATATCACCCATTGAGAATGGTTCTTCAATTATTAATCTTCTTACGCTACTATTCTCATTAAACATACCTTCATAAGGAAGAT
Source organism: bacterium (assembly GCA_024695185.1). Lineage (GTDB taxonomy): Bacteria > Bacillota_I > Bacilli_A > Acholeplasmatales > JAEDCM01 > RGIG10196. The sequence goes on from JAILIR010000055.1 coordinate 16,332, forward strand.
CACAAGTTATTCTTAATTCCATCATATCAGTAGGTAATTCAGCATCAAATACTAAAAGTAAATCTGAAGATAAAACTTCAACGTTAGCCTTTGTTTCAACAATTACTGGATCTGCATTATAAGATTTATAGAAGTATAATTTTAGATCTCCTTCTTTATATTGTAATTGTCCAGCATAACTTGATTCCATGTTTACATCAAATGGAATGAAATACTTTCCATCTCCTCTAATACTAAATTGAGTACTAGAAATGTCAAACTGTTGAGCAAAGTCAATTGTCCAATCAGTATGATCTCTTACTTCCATTTCTTTAGTTACAATTCCATTTTCTTCATCATAATAATTCATTAATGAAGTATATTTGAAACCGTAATAGATTGGGTAATATTCATCACTACCTTGATCTAATTCTCTTGTTGGTAAATTTTTAAATGTAGGTAATCCAGTACCTATGTAAGTATCAATTAATTCAAATTCACCTTGAGATTGATCATCATAAATTGCCCTAAATAACTCTACTTTATAATAACAATCATCATTTCCGTAATTATCAAAATCAGTTAATAATGTTAAATCAAGTGTTTCATTTCCAGCATCATCATAATTCCAATTAGCTATCATTTGCTCATAATTACCATAAACATCATCATAATATGCACCAAAATATCCGTTATAGAATTCTTGTTTTGCCTTCTCTTTTACTACTACAAATGATTTATCAGCTTTATAATAACCAATCTTATAACTATAACCAACTGTATCTTGTTTTACAAGTTGTTTAATGTTAAATAGACCTTCAGTTATATCAATTTCTTTTTCAATTAATGTTTCAACATCATTTTCGTTATATAAAGAAATCTTTGCGTATAAGTTTTCTTTCTTAACGTTAATTTTCTTTATATCTTTAATTAAGTTATAATCACCACTAAATTCTATGTAGTTAGAATCTGATTTTTCATAGATTGGATAAACTATTTGTTTTTCAGTAGTAGCAATTAATTCATCATTATCAGTATCGTCAGAATCACCTCGTTTATATAATTCTATTTTTAATAAACCAGGATATACTTCACTAACTGTGCCCTTATGAACCTTTTTATTATATTCATAAGTGAATTTATCAGGTTCTTCTCTCATATAATCTTCTACATATAGTGAATTGAATATATCCCATTCTTCATCACCATATCCATCTACAAATTCTTTAATAACTATATAAGAATCTCCAATAGTATTAAAGTCATCTACCATTGTTGTATCGTATTTGATACCACAAGTTAAATCATCATTATAAATAATTTCAATATTTGAATATCCTACAACTTCTTCAGAGTTTAGTGTATAAAATGTTTTTGATACATAAGGTATTTCACCAAGTAATTCATTATAGCCAACTAAACTTAATGAATATTCAAGTCCAGGTTTTAAATTATAAACATATTCATCATTTATACCATTATTACAATCAAGTTTAATTTCTTGTTGTCCATTTCTAATTACAATATCATAGTCTCTATCTAAATCAAGGTTATTAATTTCTAGATTATAGTGCACAAATGATGAACCAGAATCTAGGGTATTAACCTTCATAGTCGGTTGAACCTTGTTTGTCGCATTAAATGCTACGATAGCTGCAGCACCACCAACAACTACTGTTGCTGTACCTGTTACAACAGTTCCTGCACTTTCAACTATGGAAGCATTAGCCACAGGATTCATTGTATTAGTTACTTGCTTTATATCATCTAAGCTTGACTTTGTTTCCATACTTCCTTTTTCACCAGGGTCGTATGCATAATTATCGTCATCGTCAATTGCACAATCAAAGGCATTTTCTCTTATATCGAAATACTCTCCAGGTAATTCATTTGTATCTTGATAATGAGGATAAACATCTAGCTTCTTTAACCTCGGGTTATCAGGTATATCTTTATTACCCTTATTGTTATAAGATTCGTAGTCTTTCAAGGTCCCACCTCCTATCCTAAAATAGTAACAACATACATTAATATAATAATATATATT
>JAILIR010000132.1 GCA_024695185.1 bacterium
TACACTATCATATTATCACCTAGTTTAATTTATCATATTATATTTAAATAATTTGTTACTTTATGTCGTTGTTTCTTAAAAATGGTGGGATTTCGTAATCACTATCTAAAATTTCTGGAGTCTTTCTTTTAGGAAGTTCAGTTCCGCTTCCAAATAAAGCTTCATCTCCAACAGAATCATCAAATCCTGTAGCAATTACTGTAACAATAATTTCATCTTGAAGATTATCATTTTTAATGGCACCAAAGATAATATTTACATCACTATTAGCAGCTTCTCTTACAGTTTCAACAGCATCTTCGATTTCAAATAATGTAAGATTTGTACCACCTGTTACGTTAACAATGGCATTCTTAGCACCTTCGATAGTTTCTTCAAGAAGTGAATTTGATACAGCTTGTCTTGCAGCTTCGATTGCTCTATTTTCACCTGCAGCACATCCAATACCAATGATTGCTGTACCACTTTTTTCCATTACTGTTTTAACATCTGCAAAGTCTAGGTTGATGACTCCAGTAACAGCAATTAAATCTGATATTGATTGAACACCACGGTGAAGTACATTATCTACTTCTTTAAATGCTTCATCAAATGAAGTTGTTTTATCAATAATATCTCTTAAACGATCATTTGGAATAACGATTAGAGTATCAACATTCTTACGTAATTCTTCTAGACCAATAAGAGCATTTTCCATTCTTCTTTTGCCTTCGAATCTAAACGGTTTAGTAACGATACCAACAGTAAGTGCACCAAGTTCTTGGGCTATCTCTGCGATTATTGGAGCAGCACCAGTACCAGTTCCTCCACCAAGTCCGCAAGCAACGAACACCATGTCAGCGCCAGATAAAGCTTCTTCAAGTTCTGCTTTACTTTCAAGTGCAGCAGCTCTTCCTACTTCAGGATTAGCTCCAGCTCCACGACCTCCAGTGATATTCTTTCCTATTTGGATTTTATTTGTGGCTAGTGATGCATTTAATACTTGTAAGTCAGTATTAACTACATAAAATTCAACACTTTGTACTCCCTCTTCAATCATACGGTTAACAGCATTACATCCGCCACCGCCGACACCAACAACTTTAATCTTAGCTATTTGGTCCATTAATAAATCTGCCATACATCCTCCTTAATTATCAAAAAAGTATCCATAAATTTTTCCGAATAGTGAATTTTGATTAATTCCACTCTTTTTATGAGTACCTCCAAATTCTTCTTGTTCTTCTAAAGTAAATATTGAATAGTCAACATTTCTTAGTTTTAATCTGCTATTATAGTATTTAATCATACCTAATGCTACAGAATATTTGTTATTACGGGCACCAATTTCTTCGATAACTCCTAAACGAGCTTTTCCATTAAATGAATCATCCAAGAAACGATTGAAATAGCGCATTTCGCTTATTCCTCCAGTTAATATTATATAACTTATTTCTTTCTTTGTTAAGAGGTTAATTTGCTTTTTAATTAAACTAGAAAGCTCTTCTAACCTTGAAATTGCTACCGCACTTATATCATATTCATTAATTTTTATATCATTATCATTAATATCTTTTACTATTACAGTTTCATTTGGCTTTGCCATATGAATATCAGCAACAGCAAGTCTTTCCTTTAAAAAGCTTGCATCTGCTTTAGGAATCTTAAATACATATGAAATATCATTATCTATTAGTGATGATCCCATATCTATTACTTCACATGCAGTTAGTATTCCTTTATTAAAGATTGATACAGTTGTATTACTTTGACCAATATTTACTACTGCACCAACAGTTTTTAAATCTTCATCTTTTTTAAATTCATAAAAGTCTGCTAGTGGTGAAACGCATGTTTCAACAACTTCTATACCAAGTTTTTCTAAACATTTAACAATTGTTTCACTATTCTTCTTAGGAATAGATACTGCTACATCATTAACTGTAAGTTTATTAGCAGTCAAATTAATTGGACTTTTAACATGATCCTCATCATTTATAATAAACTTAGTTGGTAGAATGGATACAAGTTCCCTATTATCTTCAAATTTGTTATATACGCTTGCTGCCATTGCTTTTAATAAATCATTATGAGTTACTACTTTATCTTCACTCTTAATTGTTATAGAACCACTAGTTACAAAACAATCTAGATTATATGATGGAACACATACTAATACTTTTTTAATAGGAAGACCTATTAATTCTTCAGTTTTAGCAAAAGCATCTTTTAAAGCAAGT
>JAILIR010000146.1 GCA_024695185.1 bacterium
TAATATAATCCTCTATAGCTATCATTTTTATGTTTTACTCTATAATATTTAACACTCTTATTTATAGATTTATCTCTTAAAATCTCTCTATCATTAATTTCCCCATTAACATACATCTTTTCCAATCTTGAATTTGGAAAGTCATAAGCAAGTATACAATATACTTCACCATTTGCCAATGTATCAACATATTCTTTGAATGTCTTATAGTAATCATCATCTAAGTTTTCAAAGGATTCTTTTCTAACATTAATATAGTTGGCTGTCTTTTTAACTACATAATCACTAATACTAAAATCTAAATCATTTAGTCTCATTATTATCATCTCCCACTTTCATTATACCACCATTTAACGCGCTTTTTTCATGAAAGCGGTAGCATTCATTTATGAAAGCGACTAGCAAAAAAAAAGAACATTCTATGTAGAATGTCCTTTATTTACAATTATTTATTTTACAATTGGTCCAGCAGCTACTAGAGCCTTTCCTTTTGCATTTCCTTCATATTTAACGAAGTTCTTATTGAATCTATTAGCTAAGTCAATTGCCTTAGTTTCCCAATCTTTTGGATTAGCATATGTATCTCTAGGATCTAGGATATTAGTTGCTACACCTTCAAGTTCAGTTGGTACTTCAAAGTTGAAGTATGGAATCTTCTTTGTTGGAGCTTTAGTAATAGCACCATTTAAAATTGCATCGATGATTCCTCTTGTATCTTTAATAGAAATACGTTTACCAGTTCCATTCCATCCTGTGTTAACTAGATAAGCCTTTGCACCATTAGCTTGCATCTTCTTAACTAATTCTTCAGCATATTTTGTTGGATGTAATTCTAGGAATGCTTGTCCGAAGCATGCACTAAATGTTGGAGTTGGTTCAGTAATACCTCTTTCAGTACCAGCTAATTTAGCTGTGAATCCTGATAAGAAATAATATTGAGTTTGTTCAGGAGTTAAAATTGATACTGGAGGTAATACTCCGAAGGCATCAGCACTTAAGAAAATAACATTCTTAGCAGCTGGAGCACTACTAATAGGTTTAACGATGTTCTTAATGTGGTTGATTGGATAGCTTACACGAGTATTTTCAGTTACACTCTTATCAGCAAAATCAATTTTACCATTAGCATCAACAGTAACATTTTCAAGTAATGCATCTCTCTTAATTGCATTATAGATATCAGGTTCTGAATCCTTATCTAGGTTAATAACCTTAGCATAGCATCCACCTTCAAAGTTGAATACACCATTATCATCCCATCCGTGCTCATCATCACCGATTAATAAACGTTTAGGGTCAGTTGATAGAGTTGTTTTACCTGTTCCTGATAGACCGAAGAAAATAGCTGTATTCTTTCCATCCATATCAGTGTTAGCTGAGCAGTGCATTGAAGCAATACCCTTTAAAGGTAGGTAGTAGTTCATCATTGAGAACATACCCTTCTTCATTTCTCCACCATACCATGTATTTAAGATAACTTGTTCTCTAGAAGTAATGTTGAACATTACACAAGTTTCAGAGTTTAAACCAAGTTCTTTATAGTTTTCAACCTTTGCCTTACTTGCTGTATAAACGATGAAGTTAGGTTCAAAGTTTTCTAATTCAGCTTCAGTAGGTTTAATAAACATATTTCTAACGAAATGTGCTTGCCAAGCAACTTCCATAATGAATCTAACAGCCATTCTAGTATCCTTGTTAGCTCCGCAGAACGCATCAACTACATATAACTTTTTACCTGATAATTCATTTAAAGCCTTTTGCTTAATTTCTTTCCAAACAGCTTCGCTTGCTGGATGGTTATCATTTTTATATTCATCAGTTGTCCACCATACTGTATCTTTAGAGTTTTCATCCATAACGATATATTTATCCTTAGGTGAACGTCCTGTATAAATACCAGTCATAACATTAACAGCATCTAATTCAGTTAATTGTCCCTTTTCATAACCTTCAAGGTTATTATCCATTTCATCCTTGAATAGTTTTTCATAGCTTGGATTATAAATAATTTCAGCTACATTATTAATTCCATACTTAGTTAAATCAATTTTTTTCATATTTACCCTCCTATTTGATTTAATGTATTTTTATTAATATAAAAATTCATTCCT
>JAILIR010000168.1 GCA_024695185.1 bacterium
AATAGTTTAAATATGATTACATCTAATTTTAATGGTGGTAATAAGAATATAAATATTTATTTAAACAAAGAAAACGCAAATGTTAATTATAAATCTATTATTATGATGAAAGAAGATAGTGATAATGAAATTATCAATATCTATCATAATGATAAAAATACAACATCATTAATTGAAAACTATATTACAAGTAATAAAGCTAAAATCAATATTGATGTAGTTGGTAAGATTGAAAAGAATAAGAGTAATTCAAACTGTGTACAAAAGAGTCGTGGTATTATTTTATCAAATGATGCAAGTATTAAAGTTAAGCCAGTATTACTAATTGATGAATATGATGTAAGTGCAAATCATGGATGTGCAATTGGTAAGATTGATGAAGAAGGCTTATACTACTTAATGAGTAGAGGTATAACTAAGAAGGATGCGGAAATGCTTATAATAAAGGGATTTTTATCTCCTATATTAAATAGTTTAACTAATGAAGAATTAAAAGAAGAATTAGTCAAACTACAAAACGAGAAGTTATAATGGAAGATTATAAAAAGTATTTCCCAATATATGCGAATCATAAAGATTTAGCATATTTAGATAGTGCCGCATCAAGTTTAAAGCCTAAATGTGTTATTGATAAAATAGATTACTATTATAATAATATTTGTGTTAATGTTAATAGAGGTGTTTATAGCTTAAGCTATGAAGCTACTGACTTATATGAAGAAAGTCGACGAGTAGTTGCTAAGTTTATAAATGCTAAAGAAGAAGAGATAGTATTTACTAGAGGAGCATCAGCTTCCCTAAATTTAGTAGCTAATAGCTATATGGATTTTATTAATCCAGGTGATGAAATCATCACAACCTTACAAGAACATCATTCTTCTTTTATGCCATGGTTAAATGTGTGTAATAAGAAGGGTGCTAAATTAGTTTATATACCACTAACTGAAGATGGTAAAGTAACTATTGAAAATTTTAAGAAGGTATTAACTAAAAATACTAAGGTAGTTGCGATTAATCAAGTTAGTAATGTCTTAGGATATACTAATCCTATTAAAGAAATTTGTAAGCTTGCTCATGAAGTAGGCGCAATTGTTAGTGTTGATGGAGCGCAAAGTGTACCACATATGAAAGTAGATGTTAAAGATTTAGATTGTGATTTTCTAAGTTTCTCTGGACATAAAATGTGTGGACCATCAGGAGTAGGAGTTTTATATGGCAAATATAACCTACTACAAAAAATGCCACCAGTAGAATTTGGTGGAGATATGGCTCAAGATGTTTATGAGCATGAAATGACTTTCAAGGATGCACCTTATAAATTTGAAACAGGTACACCTTTAATTAGTGAGGTTATAGCACTAAAGGATGCTATAGATTTTATCTCTAATATAGGTTTAGATAATATAAAAGCTAGAGAACTAGAATTAAAGAAATATGCCTTAGATAAGCTAAAATCTGTTGATGGTATTGAAATATATAATAACAATTTAGATTCCAGCTTAATAACATTTAACATAAAGGGTGTTCACCCACATGATGCAGCAAGTATCTTTGATAAGAATAATGTATGTATTAGGGCAGGTTTCCACTGTGCACAACCTATAACTAGATTTTTAGATCAAATATCAACTATTAGATGTTCATTCTATTTCTATAATGATTTTAGTGATGTTGATAAATTTGTTAAAAGCGTAATAGAAGCAAGAGATTTCTTCTTAAGCTTTTAAGGAGGGTTATTATGGATGATTTAGAAGCTTTATATAAACAAGTAATAATGGAACATTATAAATATCCACATAATAAAGGTTTATTAGATAATGATAAATATAAGAAGGTTCATCTAAATAACCCAAGCTGTGGTGATGATATAACTGTTCAATTTATTGTGGAAGATGGAATTATTAAAGATATTAAACAAGATGGTCATGGATGCTCTATATGTATGTCTAGTGCAAGTGTTATGACTGATGTTATTATGGGTAAAACAGTTGATGAAGCAAAACGATTAATTCAAGAATTTTTGGACTTACTTACTGGTAAGGAAATAGATGATGAAGAATTAATGGATGCACTTGTTTATCAAGGAGTATCAAAGTTCCCTGCAAGAATTAAATGTGCTGGTCTTTCTTGGAAAGCTATTAAAAAAGGCATAGAGGAGGATTAGTATGAGTAATAAAGATATTAAAGATATTGTTGGTGAATATAAATATGGTTTTACCACAGATACTAAAAACGTCTATGACACAGGAAAAGGTTTAAATGAAGAGGTTATTAGAAACATTTCTAAAGCTAAACATGAGCCTGATTGGATGCTTGATATTAGACTTAAGGCATATCATAAATTCCTAGAATTAAGTAATCCATCATGGGGACCTGACTTATCAGGAATCAACTTTGATGATTATACATATTACATTAAATCAAGTGAAAAGGTAGAAAAAGACTGGAATGAAGTACCTACAGAAATTAAAGATACTTTTGATAAATTAGGTATACCTGAAGCTGAACAAAAATATCTTTCAGGTGTATCAACACAATTTGAAAGTGAAGTAGTATATCATAATCAAATGAAGGAACTAGAAGATTTAGGAGTACTATTCTGTGATACAGATAGTGCAGTTAGACTATACCCTGAAATAGTAAAAGAATACTGGGGTAAGGCCGTACCTTATACAGATAATAAATATGCCGCACTTAATACAGCTGTATGGAGTGGTGGATCATTTATTTATATACCTAAAGGTGTAAAAATAGATAAACCACTACAATCATATTTTAGAATTAACTCTGAACAAATGGGTCAATTTGAACGTACAATGATTATTGTTGAAGATGAAGGACATTTAAATTATGTAGAAGGTTGTACAGCACCTAAATATTCTAAAGATTCTCTTCATGCGGCAGTAGTTGAAATATTTGTTAAAAATAGTGCTTATTGTAGATATTCAACTATTCAAAACTGGAGTAATAATATAGTTAATCTAGTAACTAAAAGAGCAGTTGTCCTAGATAACGGACATATGGAATGGATAGATGGTAATATTGGTAGTGGATTAAATATGAAATATCCTGCATGCATTTTAAAAGGTTATAAAGCAAAAGGAACAACTATTACTATTGCTTTTGCAGGAGCTAACCAATACCAAGATACAGGTGCTAAAATGATTCATTTAGGTGAAAAATCAACATCAACTATTATTTCTAAATCTATTTGCTGTGGCGGTGGTAAGGTTAATTACCGTGGAACAGTTAAAATGGGTAAGGATGCTATTGGTTCGAAGAGCCATGTAGAATGTGATACTATCATTTTAGATGATAAATCAACAAGTGATACTATACCTACAAATGAAGTATTAAATGATGATTCATACCTAGAGCATGAAGCAAGTGTTTCTAAAGTTAATGAGGAACAATTATTCTATCTAATGAGTAGAGGCTTAACAAGAAGTGAAGCTACTGAAATGATAGTAATGGGCTTCATTGAGCCATTTGCGAAGGAGCTTCCAATGGAATATGCTGTAGAATTAAATCAATTAATTAAGTTAGAAATGACTAATTCAATAGGATAAGCGGATTAATACTTAATCCGTTTTTTCTTTTCTATTTTACAAGTTATATAAAGTGTATTATAATAATAGAGTAATTATTAAGGGGGCTTAATATGAAAAGAATAACAAAAATACTTAGTTTTTGTTTAGGTGTTTTGTTTTTATTTGTTGTTGGATGTAGCAAAAAAACTGAAGCTACAACAAATAAGAAAACAAATAAAACTACTAATCAAACAACTACTACAAATACTACTAGTAACAGTAGCACTACAAAGAAGACTACTACAAAGAAATCTTCTACAAAAAAGACAACAACACAAGCTAAAACTACAGTAGATGATAAAAGAACTACTCTAATTGATTTATTTGATAGAGAAGGTGATTATATAAGTGCAAGTATTAGTTATGTCGAAAATGGAGAGACAAAATTAGCAACAGAAGATACTTATATTGAAGATGGTACACCAATTGATATTACTATCTCATTTATTGGAGATTATGCTATAAATGTTTATGATGGTGAAGATTGTGTTACTACTAATTACTTAATCTATAGTGGCGTACTTGTTTTCAGCGGTGAACATGATGATCCAGAACCAGAAACATTTACAATAAGTAATTATGTACCTCAATCTCAAGCAGTTAAAATAACTTATAGAAATCTAGATTCTTATACAATAGATTATGATAGATTAGTTAATGATGTTGTCATGACATTTAATGGAACTGATTATAGTTCATCAACTAGAATAAGTATGGTTGAAGGCGATAAAGTAAATGTCACAATTAAGAATAATAATTCAGATAAAAGAATATTATTTGAAATATATGAATATGATGAAAATGAAGAACCAACTAAGTTAGTTGAAGAACATATTATTGGTAAAAGTGGTTCATATACAATGGATGAATTCCAATTATTTGATGATTATTACTTTAAAGTAACTGAATATGTTGCATATGCTGTTGATTTATATGAAATAGCAGAAGATGATAATCTTACTTATAGCTTTAAAGCTATACTTGATGGAGTAGAAAAAGATATTGTATCAAAAAATGAATATCTAGGTGGCTCAAAAATAGCTATTACAATTAATAATAATACTAATCAAGCAATGGTATTAAAAATAACTGATGAATGGGGACACAAATTATATGTAAAGACTATTTCTAAGAATTCAATATTCATTATGCCTGAAAGTGTAATTATTACACTTGATAGAAATATAAGAATTTATACTGAACTTGTTGTAACTCATAGTGTAACATTATCATCTAGTCCTGAAGGAGTTTCTTATGCCTTAAATGATAATGATGGAATTGGTTATGAATTTGGTGATAATGTTAGAGAAGGATACTTAATTATCACTATTTATAACAAT
>JAILIR010000212.1 GCA_024695185.1 bacterium
AAGCTATAGTTCAATTAATTAAGAATGTTAATGGAATGGGTAAATATAATCTATTCTACAATAACAACTATTATTTAATTGATACATTTGCTTGCGATGCTAAAAAGGGTACAATATGTTGCATAGAACATCATTTGATCATCTTGGATAACCTTAAAGCTACTATTTAAGCATATATCATTATATGCTACTACTTTGTTATCTACAATTAAACCAGCACTATATAATAATAATTGATGACTTAATTTTGTAGATGAATTAACATTACCAATATAATAATCAAAGTTTTCTAATCTTTCATAAGTACCCTTTTTAGCATCGCAAGCAAATGTATCAATTAAATAATAGTTGTTATTGTAGAATAGATTATATTTACCCATTCCATTAACATTCTTAATTAATTGAACTATAGCTTTTTCTTTAAACATAAATACTTTAGCTGTTGTAGTATCATCCTTTTCTAATGTTAAAGTTGCTTTATGGCTATCGTAATTGTAGAAAATTACACCATCACTTGTAATGTTATATGAGTAACTTTCTCCATCTACTAAGTAAGCATCACCATCATTATAAATTTGAGCATCCTTTTCAGCTATTTCTGTTAAAGTGAATTCACCTGTCTCTACTAATCTCTTATTAGCGTTTTTAGCAGCTTTAGTTGTTAATTTATAGTATTTAGTAACAACTTCTTCACCAACTTTTTTACTCTTAAGCTTAAATGTTTCTTCATAATAAGCATCTGCTTTACTTGGATATTCTGTTTTAATAGAAATATCAGATAATAAGAAGTATTTTCCTCTTTCAACTAATACATCACCATCAATAGTTCTATATTCTTCAGTTCTATCTGTATCATCATATCTAATATATAAGACTTTACCATGATTATATGTCGTAATATAATCTATCTTTTCAGTAGTTCTAAATAATTCTTTTTCTAAAATGTAGTTATAGAATACAGTTTCATCATTTTCTGTAATATAAGTTATAAATGAATCTCTTACATCATAATGTTTAACACTTTGATTAAATACTTGATTTAAATTTTTATAAGAAACATCATTAGTACTTAATTTACTAACATTTATATCCTTAAGTAAGGTATTTTTCTTACAACCTGTCATAGCTAAACCTAAAGCTAATGTAGTTGCGACTAATAATGATTTTTTAACTATTTTCATATTCTCACCTCCACTAAGCTTCTTCTACGACAGTATTAAATCCATAATACCATTCGCCTGACTCTGCATCTACATATAAACAAGATAGATAAGATTCATTAAATGATAATGATGAAACATTCTTTATTTCCTTTAGAACTTCACCAGTAAATGAATGAATTTCTACATCCCATCCATCTGTTGTTTTTGTTACTACTAAATAAATATTATACTTAGCTAGGCTATCATTAACTTCTAAGTATCTACAACCAACTGTAGCATTGTAGCTAGGAACTGCTGTAATACTAGTTGTTCTATAATCATATTTTTCAACTACTGTGCCTTCCTTGTTTTCGAACTTAACTAAACAAGGTTCATCATTAATATTAATTAGATAATATCCATTATCAAAAGCATAGTAATAAGTAATTTGACTAGCACTAGCAAAACCGATAATCTTTAAATCAGTATCTAGTAAAGCACCATAAATAGCAGTTGTACCTGTAGAGCTTGGAGCAAATAACATTTCATTTTCATAATCAATTTTGAAATTGTTTGATTTACTTGCTACATATTTAACGTTACCTTTCTTATCTAATAATGTAAGAGTATTAGTATCGTTAAGTACATATGTATTTTCATCTAAATATGTTAATTCAAAGCCCTTTTCACCAGGTTTAGTAGATAAGCACTTACCATTTTCATCTACCATTGCTGTAGTGATTAAATTAGATAATCTCTTATCTGTAATCTTATATAATTCAGCATATACACCAGCAATATAATCTCTACCATCTTTAGTTCCAGGAATGTATTCTACATCGTCTAAGATGTAATCATAATTCTTGATTACTTCTTTTTTGCCTGTTGCAAAATCGATAGTGTATGTTTCAAGTAGATAATAATTTGAATTTTCAGTATATGTGTATTCATCATTAATTGATACTTGTTCTACTGTTTGACAGAACATCTTTCCATCTAAGAAATAGAATTCAGCGTTTTGAGGAACAGTAAATGTTGATTTAATGTTATCCTTTAAATCTTTAACAATTAGTGATGTACCATTTCCATAGATATTATAATTTTTTACAGGCATATTTTCCTTAATACCATTCTTGTTAAAAATAGAATAATCTATTTCATCAGAAC